>MHFL01000001.1:0-8335 GCA_001804165.1 Omnitrophica bacterium RIFCSPLOWO2_01_FULL_45_10
GCAATTCCTATGTCGATGAGGTAATACAAGGTATTTCTAATATAACCGCCGGCCTGGGCCAGGAATTTCTCTTTCTCGGAAACAACCGCGATGATGACAGGCGCTTTCTTTACAAATATATTAAATTTATATACGCCCGTAAAGATATTATCACAGAGCCGGTCCTTCAATTCCCTATCATCTACGACGATGAATTTCCAGGGCTGCGCGTTGCAGGCCGATGGCGCAAGGCGCGCCGCCTCGAGGCACTGTAAGACCTTCTCTTTCTCAACGGGTTTATCGAGGTATTCCCGAACGCTCCTTCTCTTCTTTATGATCTCTAAAATCGGCATGAGCATCTATTTTTTGACATATAGGTCAGCGACTATTTATTTTCCGAAAAAATTGTCGCTGGGCCTATTTTTTATCTATTTTTTATCCTATTTTTATCCTAAAAATATGGCAAAAAACGTTTTTCTGTTAATCATGGCTCTACCCTTTCTAAAATAGTATTTACGTATTTACAGATATCCTATTATCTTTTATTATACCATAATCTTTAATATTCCTACCTAAATCCTATCATGCGCCGCGGTTTTTCCGTAGGCGGAGCCATGAGTTTTTTAATTGCTTCAAAAATAGCCGTTATGTGCTTATCGTATTCCGAAAGCCTCATATCATGATTTTTATACTTAAGCTCAAGAGCCTCAACTTTAACGGCAAGATCCTTATGTGTCAGCAGAATCTCTCTCAATCGAACAAACGCCCGCATAATAGCTATATTGACCTCTATGGCTCTTTCGCTATTGAGTACGCTTGAAAGCATAGCAATACCTTGCTCCGTAAATACATATGGCAAATATCTGCGGCCGCCATAACTTGAGGTTGCAATTTGCAACCTCAAGTTTTCTTTCTTAGTCACCTGAAACATAAAATCGTGGGGAAACCGTTTTATGTTTCTTTTGACTTGTAAATTCATATTTTTTGTTTCTACACCATAAAGGCCCGCTAAATCAGCATCCAGCATTACCTTACGGTCTCTGATCAGGTAAATCTTATTCTCAATAACCCCCCGGGGTATTAAATCCTTCATATCTGCCTCCTTCTGCCCTTATATAGGCGTTATTCCCCCCATATATAAGACGTAAAAAGAGGTGAAATTATTGCAATTATTTTAAAAAAGTTTGGGAGACACTTTTGAGTACATAGAAGGATATTGTAAATTTGCAGGATGGATAACAAAATAAACAAAATAGGGTCAGCGACTATTTATTTTCCGAAAAAATGGGCGCTGTCCCTATTTGTTCCATAACCACCACTATCGCATGGAGTACGTTTTATCTACTTTATCTTATTTCCTTCTGAAAATGCGTTGCCTAAATATGTACCGACACCATAATAGGTGTGACTTGCCGGATTGAATATGATTGGCCTTATTTTTTCTATGTCCGGCATTCCGTTTTTATCCAACACGGCCTCATCTGCCTTTATATCCTTTATCTCGCCGATAAAAAGGGTATGCAATCCCAATTTAATCGTTTGTATTACCGAACATTCCATGACAAGAGGAAATTCTTCGACATAAGGCGCATCCACAAGGCCGCTCTTTACCGGCGTAAGTTTCGTTTTGGAAAATTTGTCTTCGGTCCGGCCGGAAACCATGCCAAAATGATCGGCCTCTTTAATGAATCTATCAGGAGGTATGCTTATGGTAAAGGCCTTCCTGGCTATAATATTGCCGTACGTATATGTAGCTTCCCTTAGGGCTATACTAACGCAGGGTGGCTTAGAACAACATATGCCGCCCCACGCAACTGCCATCGCATCCGGCTTGCCGGATTTATCGTATGATCCTACGATAAAAATAGGCGTTGGGAATCCAATTGTTTTCGCTCCGATAGATTTTTTCATATTTCCCTCCTCCGCCCTATTCGTGAAAACAGTCGCTGTTCTTAGTTCCTTTCGAAAAAATGTATATCATGGGGTCAGGTTCGAGGGGGACACGTTTCCTTATTAGATGTGTCTCTTTTGGACTTGACCCCACTCACCCACACTCCACTCACCACTCACAATAATATTGGTAGATAGCCCCATCATTAAATTCGATTTCCAGAGTCTTACTGGTTGGATCATAGCCTAGTGATTGAAGATTAGAAGATGTAACGTATTGCCTTTCCATATCTCACCTCTACCAATTTGTTTCATGATGAGAAATATCTTATATAGTGATATATAAGATATTGTTATTTTTTAACTTTTTCTTTTAAAATTCGGTCGTAAACTGTTTTTAAAATCTCGTCAAAGGATTTTCTTTTAATAGTCGCCTGCTCTTTGCCAAATTTAATAGTCTTAAATATATTTATCAATTTTTCATAAAATCCATCTCCAAAAAAATAATCCCAGAATTCCTTCCCGACTAAGACAGTATCGGCACTTTCGTAGACTTCCTTACCCCATATTTTAGAAATCTGGCTTTTAACCCCGTAACAAAAAGCTATAGTAGTTACGCATTCGGGATTCTTTGATTTCAATTTATCAAATGCACTTTTAGTCTTTCTCAGAGCAGGACGGGTAAATCCTTCGGGGCCACTTTTTAGCTGAACATAATGGATCTTGCTATTTTTCTTTATTACAAGATCTATGTCCTCCATATTTGCTTCGGAATCTAAAATTTTAGCTACCTCTTGCAATAAACTGCCGAAGGAAGTTACAATACCGCGTTGTAATCTCTGAGTAATAAAAAATTTCCAAATTTTTTCTTCGCTATCGAGCTTAAGAGCACCTGCTAAAAATGGATTTATTGCCAAATCCTCTCTTTTTAACTTTTCATATTTCTGTGTCATCTTAATAATATATTCTGCTATCTTTTCTCGTATTTTCTGTTCTTTATTCTTATCCATTATGCTTTTCTCCATATTAAAATGCTTTCATAAAATGCTCCATTTCGCCTGCCGGTTCGACGATTTACATGACGGTCAACCTTACCGATAGATTTAAATCCGACCTTTGTGGGATCGTATAAATTATATTTATCATTCACAACAATTATGGCTAATCCATCTTTTGTCATAAAATCTCTTGTGTGGAGCAAAACTTCATTTATTCCGTTGATATATTTCGTTTTTGCTTCATCGGATTGACCTTTTTTAGCCGCGCCTATTTCTTTAGTCTCATTGTTCTCAAGCCTTAATAATTCATAGGCGTATTTATGCTGTTCATGATAATCGATAAGGCCAATATAGGGAGGGGATGTGAAGATCATATCGATATTTTTCGGCAAATCTACTTTTCGTGAGTCACCATGAATTACCTTAACTTCCGCATTTGTCCTAATTAGAGAGAATTCTTTAATGCGTTCTAACGTATCAATCGTATACCTTTCCAAAAATTTATATGCTTCCTGAACAGGAAAACATGTTCTTCGATGTTTATAACAGTGATACTGACCTTTTTGAGGGGTTTTGGGGAAATCAAGGTCATAATGAGTTACAAGCCTTGCCGATCTCGCCGAGCGGGATAAGATAATTTTTAACAACCCGCGGCAACGATAATTAGGTATTAAAGATAAATAACAAAGTAGTTCCCTTCCGGCTTGTTCGGCAAACCATGCATTAAGATATTCATTGGTTGTTGTAAACTTCTTAGTGAGCTTGGGTTCCTTTGAAGATTTTTTTATACAATCAGATACCTTTTTAAGTATATCGCGAAGGTCTTTTTCCACTATCTTGATATCATATTTATATGTTTTTACTCTTGAAAGCAAGACATTAAAAACAGATATATCCGCTCCTATTGAATCAATGCCAAGGGTATTAGCTTCAACTAATGTTGTCCCTGAGCCGCAGAATGGATCATATACCAATTTTGGTTCATATTTCCGTAAAAAAATTTCGACAAGCTGAGGTATAAACTTTCCCATGTATGGATGCAGTCTGTGTACATGCTTTGTTCGTAGGCGTTCGGGTAAGTCGATTTCGCGCCAATTTAGATTAAGAGTAGTTAAATCGGTATCTGGATTAATACTAGAAAAGTCTGTTAGGGGAGCTTGTTTATACAATTTTGCAATTTTGTGCGCAATTGTATTATCGTATACGCTAGGAAATGATTTTCGACTGATTTCTGCTTTTAGTGCAATTGGCATTGTAGATTCCATAAATATAAAAACCTCCGCTTTTGGCGAAGGTTTTAATTATATTAACGTGGCAGTTCCCCCTTCGAAACATACCACCCGCTATCTAAATATAAGTATATCACACATTCCTATTTAGTCAACCTTTTCTACACAGGGTCTACTTGTTGTTCGAACTTTATTTTTCCGCCTAAAGGCGGATCCGCTGATCTTTGTGGCGGAATAAGAGCGCCGATTGATTTTTTCGACGGAAGCTAGCTTCCGTCCCTTCTTCTCAATCTCGCCTGATCTAAACTGGCGGAGAGGGTGGGATTCGAACCCACGGTCCGCAAAGCGGACAACGGTTTTCGAGACCGTCCGATTAAACCACTTTCGTACCTCTCCAAATTGTTATAAATTTATTACATACGCTCTTAAGAATTTTTGTATAGCCGTTACCGTCTCTGTCTTGACGCGTGGAGGGCTCTGCGCTATCCACATAGTGAAATTATATAACTCCTGCGTATCAACCACTATCCATTTCTTATTTTTATGAAGAAATACAAGCAAGCTCGTCATCGCAATTCTTTTGTTGCCGTTCTGAAAAGGATGATTTTTAATCATCAGATAAAAAAGAATACTAGCCTTTGATATCAGATCCGTATAGGGAGATTTGCCGGCAAATGTCTGAAATGGAGCGGCAAGGCAACTTTCTAAAATATGAGGGAATCTTGTTGAGAAATCAGGTATAGGTTCACTGAAAGATAATAATTCCTGCGCCATTCGAAACGCGATGTATTCGACTTCCGTGACTGTTATGGTATTTATCATTCTCTGCCTAGAAGTTTCAGCACTTCCCCATATTCTCTTACTGTTTTCTTCACCGCTTTATCAATTTCGCGTTTATTTGCCGTGGTGAGAGGCCCTCCTATGATATGGGTTATATATCGTTTCGGTATGGCATAATTTCTCCCTATCTTCAGCGCTTTTATCTGCCCTTTCTTTACCCTTTTATACACGGCTATTCTGCTTATACCCAAAAAATCCGCTAATTCTTTAATGGACATATATCTGATATTTTTCATGATATTTCCCCTTACAAAAATCAGTTAACATATGTTAACTATTATATATAAAGTTAACATAGAAAGGTTTTAAAAGCAAGAAAAATATGTCTAGCGAAGGTGGCGGTGGGGGTGAGATTCGAACTCACGGTCCACTTACGTGAACACCTGTTTTCAAGACAGGCCGGTTATAGCCACTTCCGTACCCCACCTGATTTTAGAAGAACAACTGCCGTACTACGGCAACATACATATTTTTAGAAATACCCCACAGATCGAGAAAAAATGTCTTTATTGAAAAGGACGGAAATATAAGGCCGAACATAACGGATATCACTATTATATTGAGAACGTACACCATTACGATCGAGAAGATGTACCCGGATTTCACTATGTCGGGCTGGCGTATCTTCATGATCTCTATCGTCGATATTATGTGGAATGCGAGGGCAAATCCAATCAGAAATATGAATATAGACGCGTTTATGCTGTAAGATGAGGCGATGACAAAGTAGACCAACGTGATTATGATAGCGTATATCGGAACGAAATATGGGCTCAATTCTATGACGACATTCGATTTATCCGTTCCGACGCCGCCGCCATTTTCTGTCGCTTTGAATGACTTTATCTTGCCGCCGAAAAGCCAGGCCGTTCCCGCGTGGACCGCCTCGTGGCCAAGGACATATAGATATGTCGGTTTATAGAACAATAGATGCAGGATAGCGTAACTCGCGATGCCCCACATGAAAAAACGCAGGTCCTGGGCCAATTCTTTTACCAGTCGGATATTATTATTGAACGCGATAGTCACGCTGACTGCGATCGGCACGCTGAGTATTCCGACTATAAATTTTACGAAGAGTTTAAGCATATCTTATTCGGATGACATGATTACTTTTAAGCCGTCCATATACGGCGTAAGCGCCTTAGGGATATTTACGCTTCCGTCCTTATTCTGATAATTCTCGAGTATCGCTACGACGAGCCGCGCGAGGGCCACGCCTGAGCCGTTTAGCGTATGGACGTAGGAAATCTTTTTTGTCGCCTTTTGTCTATATCGAATGCCGGCCCGTCGTGCCTGAAAATCGGTGAAATTTGAACAACTTGAGACTTCTAAGTAAGCGTCGGTGCCGGCAGAGTAGAGTTCGATATCGTAACATTTGGCGGCGGCGAATGAGATGTCGCCTGTAGATAATAGAACGACCCTATAGGGGAGTTCCAAAAGTTGAAGCACCTCTTCGGCGTCCGCGAGCAATTTTTCTAATTCATTGAAAGAACTTTCGGGCTTTACAAATTTAACGAGTTCGACCTTGTCGAATTGATGAACCCTTATCATGCCCCTCGTATCCTTGCCGTATGAGCCGGCTTCTCTTCTGAAACAGGCAGTGTAAGCGGTGTAGTAAATCGGAAGTTTTTCCTCATCCAATATCTCATTCGCATGTATATTTGTTACAGGAACTTCGGCAGTCGGAATCAGAAAAAGGTCGTCATCTTTAAGGCGATACATGTCTTCTTCCAATTTAGGAAGTTGGCCCGTGCCTGTCATGCTTCTTCTATTCACTAAAAATGGCGGAAATACCTCCTTGTAGCCGTGCTTCTTAGTGTGAAGATCAAGCATGAAATTTATTAGAGCCCTCTCTAGTCGAGCGCCAAGTCCTAAAAATAGGATGAAATTTGAGCCGCTAATCTTTGATGCTGTGCCGAAACTGATTATCCCCAAAAGTTCAGCAAGTTCGATATGAGTGCGAGGGTTAAAATCGAATGTCGGATTTTTACCCCATGATTTAACTATCTTTTTCTCTTCCGGACCACCGATAGGCACTGATTTATCTGGAATATTTGGGATTATATAGGTAATTTTGGTTAATTTTTGCTCTATTTCATCCACTTTTGTATCAAAATCTGATATTTTTTGGGATACTACCTTCATCTTGTCTATTATCTCTTTTGGGTTCTTCTTCGCCTTCATGAGGCCGGTTATCTCATCGTTGGCCTTATTTCTCTGATTTTTCAGGCCTTCGACCTCAACAAGAAGTTTTCTGCGCTCATCGTCAAGCCGCAAAAGTTCATCAATATCGATGGTAAGCCGCCTATTCTTAATCGATTCTTTGACCAAGTCCTTATTATCACGTATGAATTTTATGTCAAGCATGTTTGTCCTCTCAAATCCGTAGTTTCGTCGTTCGTCGTTCGTACATCGTATTTCGAAGAAAACGAAGTACGATATGCGATATACGAAGTACGAAAAAGCTGGTTATCCCTTGATCGCCCCAAGTGGCCTCATGCGGCAAACGCGCTTAGAGATGCCGGCGCCTTGAACGATATTCACAACTTCGTTCACATCTTTATACGCCTCAGGCGCCTCCTCCGCAAGCGTCTCTCTACCGCTCGATTTCACTATTATGCCCTTTTCTTCCAGTTCCCGCGATATGGATCTTCCCCGGCAGGCCTTTATGGCCGCAGAGCGCGAAAGACGCCTGCCTGCTCCGTGACACGACGAATAGAATGTCTCTTCCGCCTTCTTTGTCCCGACCAATAGATACGAGTTCCTTCCCATATCGCCTGGGATTATCACAGGCTGTCCTATCTTTTTATATTTAGCCGGTAACTCAGGATGACCGGGCGGAAATGCCCTCGTTGCGCCCTTCCTGTGAACGCATAAGGTTCTTTCCTTGCCATTTATATTATATTTTTCGATCTTCGCGATATTGTGGGCAACGTCGTAAATTAGGTCCATGCCTAAATCCTTCGGGCCCATCTGAAATACCTTCTCGAAGACATTTCTTGCGAGATGCATCAGGCACTGCCTATTTGCCCACGCGTAATTCGCGGCGCACCTCATAGCGCCGAGGTATGCCTTGCCTTCCTCTGAATTTACAGGCGCGCAGGCGAGTTGTCTATCAGGAACGCTTATCCCATACTTCGATAAAATATGTATAAAATCCTTGGAATACTCATCGCATATTTGATACCCCAAGCCGCGCGAGCCGGAATGTATCATAAGAACCGCCTGATTCTTTTCTAAACCAAAGACTCCGGCGGCCTCTTCATCGTAGATTTCATCCACGACTTGAACTTCCATAAAATGATTTCCTGACCCCAATGTGCCTGACTGGTTTTTCCCGCGTTCATATGCCCTCTGCGATACAGCGCCGGGATCTGCCCCTTTCACCGCCCCGCG
>MHFL01000001.1:8345-17296 GCA_001804165.1 Omnitrophica bacterium RIFCSPLOWO2_01_FULL_45_10
TAATCCAAATCTTCCTGCCTACCGTAGCCGTGGTCAACGACCCACTTCGAGCCCTCGACCAGGAGTTTCCTCTCCTCGGATGCGCTTATTCGTATCTCGCCTTTCGAGCCGACGCCTGCGGGAACCTCATTATGGAGCGCGTAGACGAGGTCCTGTAACTTAGGCCTGACGTCTTTCTCCGTCAGATTTGTTTTAACAAGTCGTACCCCGCAATTTATGTCAAATCCTACGCCGCCGGGTGAGACGACGCCGCCGGCGTCGACATCTGTTGCCGCAACCCCTCCTATCGGAAAACCATAGCCCCAATGAATATCAGGCATCGCCATAGATGCTCTGACTATGCCCGGGAGGAACGCGACGTTAGCTACCTGCTCCGCGGCCCTGTCGGAACGGATATCTTTGATCATCGCCTCATCGGCATAGATTATCCCGTCGACGCGCATACCGGGCTTATAACTTTTGGGTATGCGCCACCTGTATTCATCTATTCGCTCAAGCGGCCCCTGCCAGAGATCCATCGATTACCCTTTAAACATCAAATACTATTTCGACTTCGTAGCCGGAATCTTTCTTCTTTATCTCCAAATTATGATATGTGGCGGCCTTGATTTCGGTTTTGAGACGGTTCCTATTTGCTCCCACGCTTCTTCCGAATGCCCTCGCCTTTATTCTGTTCTCGGCGATTTCGTCGACCTTGAATTCAGAGAAAATTATCTGTTTTGTGTAGAAATTATAGAGCAGTTCATCGAGCCATGCGACCAATAATTCTTCGTAACTCTCCGCCTTTAATTCAAACTTTTCTTCGATCGAACTTTTCAATCCCTCAAGGTCCGCTATTACATCGAACATGGCAAACGCGGCATTCTCGAACAATTCTTTCAAATCGCGCCCGAATGCGCGGACCCCTATATCAGCCGTATGGGGAAACTGCTCATAGCGCTTCATATGAAGTAATTTTATCATAAATAATAGGGAGCGACAAGGATGAATAGATAACGAGTAGGGCACCCTTAAGGGTGCCCTACTATCATAAAAAAAGGCGCTGCATGAATTACATGCAACGCCTTTGTATTCTCTTTCCTTACTTGTTACGCCTTCTTTACGTTTACGGCCTGCTCGCCTTTAGCGCCCTTCTCGATGTCGAACTCGACTTCCTGGCCTTCGTCTAAAGTCTTATAGCCTTCACCCTGAATAGCTGTGTGATGAACGAATACATCCTTACCCGATTCAGGTGTAATGAATCCATAACCTTTTTGGTTTGAGAACCATTTAACCTTGCCTTTTACCATTTTACTTATTTCCCTCCTTTTCTACAAGATTATAGCAAATTGCGCTGGAAATCCTCATAAAAAAAACCGCAGGGTGGTTCTTTCTCTTCCCTTGCGGTCTGTTCAGATCTCCACTTCCATTTACTACAACATCATAATACCATAAATTTCTTTTTTGTCAAGAAAATTCTTCAAAAATTCCAACAAGACTGAAGGTCGAAAGGGCGGGTTAAAACCTGCCCTACGACGGTTCCTCTAATGGCCTGAATGAACTTATTTCGAGACTTCCCTTGTTGCTACGAGATTTACCCCAAAACCCAAAAAATTTTCTATAATGATATCGCCGGGATGGACGCTTTTTTCTGTTCTAATCTTTCTAATCTCATTCATGGCGTCCTGAATCTTCGCCTTTGGGATCGGCTTATCTGTTCTGACAGGGACCATCTTCAAAGATAATCCTTTAGACAAGACGGTTGAGGTCAGGATCCTTACGGGGTTTTCCATCTCCGCCTTCGCATACTCTTCGCCCTTGGGACATTTGTTTCCCTTAACTTTAACGACTCGGCAGTTCTCAATGTCCACAGATAGAATACAGGAAACCGGGCACTCTATGCATATGAGATTTTTGGTCATCATGATAGTATGTGCTTTCTATATTCTTCGAGCGAGGCGGCCGGCGATATGTTATCCACAGGGTAGGGCAGGCTTAAGCCTGCCCTGCTATATGTTCCACCGCGCGACGGCCCGCGAGAGAACTGTCTTTGGAGACAGAATCCACAATGTCATATATCTTGAACGCGTTGCCGCAAACGAATAGGCCGGGTATAGATGTCTTATTCAATTCACCCGATACCGGAGAGTTCGTCTTCCTATCCAGTTCAACGCCCGCCATCTCGATCAGTTCATTTTCAGGGATCAGTCCCACAGATATTAAGACCGTATCGCATTCGATCTTGAACTTTGAATCTGGGACCTCGTTAAGACCTTCATTGACACGGACAACCTCGACCGCCTCGACCCGGTCTTTCCCGTGAATCTTCGAAACTTTATGGCTCAAATAAAAAGGTATATCGAAATCCTCGATGCATTGGACCACATTGCGCGCCAACCCTCTTGTCCGCCTCTCAATCTCGATAACTCCCTTTACCTTCGCGCCTTCGAGCACGAACCTCCGCGCCATGATCAAACCGATATCGCCTGAGCCGATTATCACCACTTCTTTCCCAGGCAGAAGGCCCTCTATATTTATCAACTTCTGGGCAAGCCCGGCAGAGAATATTCCCGAAGGCCTTGTTCCCGCGATGTGAACCATCTCCCGCGTCCTCTCCCTTGCGCCGGTAGCCATGATTATTGCCTTCGCCTTCACTTCTTCCAATGAGCCCGGCTTAAGGTATGTGATAACATTATTCTTAGTCAGTTTGACCACAAACGACTTTAGACTTATCTCTATCTCTGGGATGGCCTTAATCTTTTTAATAAACCTGTCCGCATACTCGGGTCCCGTTAAAACTTCTTTGAAATAATTTATGCCGAAGCCGGTGTGGATACACTGGTTCAGTATGCCGCCTAAATACTGGTCCCGTTCCAATAATAAAATGTCTCTGGCCCCATTTTCGAAGGCCGAGATTGCGGCCGCCATCCCGGCAGGGCCTCCTCCAACAATAACCAAATCCCTTTTGCTCAACTTCTTTCTCCTTTAATAACTTCTGAAGCCCCGCCTCTTTTCGTGACTTCCGTTAACGACTTCTTCAACTCCTGCGATAATATTTTCATTATCCTTGTTGTGCAGAAACTGCCGTGACACCTGCCGGCCTGCGCCCTTGTCCTGAATTTTATGCCATCGAGCGTCCTGGCGCCGCGGCCGATCGCGTCTCTAATTTCCCTGATAGAGACCATCTCGCACCTGCATACCATGTCTCCGTAAGTCGAATCTTTTTCAATGAGTTTCCTGGTTCGTTCGAGCGGCATGGCGAAGAGATGTATTGTCTTTTTGCGCTTCCCGATAAAGTCCGGTTTCTTCTTTAACTTCATGCCGGCCCTCTTTAATATATTAACTACCATCAAAGCAATTGTGGGCGCGGCGGTCAGGCCGGGCGATTGGATGCCCGCGACATTTATGAATCCCGGCGCTTTCTCTTCGTGGCGAATTATGAAATCATCCCCCGCGACAGGACGGAGCCCCGCAAAATAGGCGATGATATCGTTTTCATCTATGGACGGAATGAGCCGCCGAGCGGCGATGAGCACTTTTTTAAACCCCATGTCTGTTGTCGCGAGATCTGTCTTATCTAAAATATCCTCTGCGGTCGGCCCTATCATGGGATTTCCGTCGGAGGTCTTTATGACGAGGAACCCTTTGGAAACCTTTGAGGGTAAAGGAAAGAGAAGATGGTTCGTAAGATACTCTTTCTTCTTGTCGAGGATGAACTCTTCGCCCTTTCGCGGGCGTATCTTAAAATCATCAATGCCGGCCATCTTAGAGACTTCATCCGCATATAGGCCGGAGGCGTTGATGATGTATCTTGCTTTGAACGCGCCTTTTGTGGTGAATATTTCAAAATGATTGGAGCGCACTATACTTTCGACCTTTGTTTCGGTATGGATCTCTACTCCGTTTGCAACGGCATTTTCAGCCAAATCATATACCATGCGGTAGGGGCTGATAATACCGGCGGTGGGCGCATAAAGCGCCTTGACTGCTTCGCCGGAAAGATTCGGCTCATGAATCCTTAACCATTTTCGACCGACTATCTTCAACTTGGGAACCCCTAATTTTTCAGCATCTTTTTTTATCTCGACGAGCCGCGATGCCTCTTCTTCATTAAACGCGACTATCAATTCTCCCACCTCTTTAAAATCAACGCCGAGATCACGCGCAATCTTTCTTATAAGAAAATTGCCCTGAACGCATAGCCGGCCCTTTAAGGAATTGACCGGATTTTGGGTTCCGGGATGAATTATGCCGGAATTGGATTTTGAAACACCGAAGGCGAGTTCAGATTCTTTCTCTAAGAGGGCTAAACTTAGCCTGTAGCGGGAAAGTTCCCTGGCGATGGAAGTTCCAACAATTCCGCCGCCTATTATGACTATGTCGAATAGATTCATTCAGGATCTATTAGAGAGCGTTCTTTTAACGGATTCGAGCCAACCTTTGTAAAGTTCCGACGCGCGGCTTCGAGGCATTCGCGGGTTGAATATTTTATCTACTGTCCAGCATTTTTTTATTTCGTTTGAATCCTTCCAATATCCGATAGCGAGCCCCGCAAGGTACGCGGCGCCCAGCGAAGTTATCTCAATCACCTTTGGCCTTACCACATTTATCCCAAGAATATCCGCCTGAAACTGACAAAGGAAATCATTGGCGCTAGCGCCGCCGTCGACTTTCAAGTCTTCAATCTTGAGTCCTGCATCCTTCTTCATGGCATCCATAACATCTTTTGTCTGATAGGTGATCGCTTCCAACGCTGCCCTGACAATATGGTTTGAATTGACCCCTCGCGTGAGCCCGTAAATGCTTCCGCGCGCATTCTGGTCCCAGTAAGGCGCGCCAAGCCCAACTAAGGCGGGCACAAAATATACGCCGGCATTATCCTCCACCGAAAGAGCCATCTCTTGTGATTCAGAAGCAGATTTTAATATCTTTAATCCGTCACGCAACCACTGGATAGCGGAACCGGCAACGAATACCGCGCCTTCAAGGGCATAAACAGGATCACCTGAAGGCCCGCAGCACAATGTTGTAATCAGCCCGTATTTAGAAATAGGCCTGATTTTGCCTGTATTAAGCAGAACGAAACAGCCGGTGCCATATGTATTCTTTATGGTGCCAGGTTCAAGGCAGGCCTGGCCGAATAGCGCAGCCTGCTGGTCGCCCGCGATTCCTGATATGGGGATTCCCGGAGTAAGTTTTCCGATTTTCGAGGTCAAGCCAAATGTGCCGGATGATTTCTTAACTTCAGGCAGGATAGATTTTGGAATGTTGAATTCTTTTAAAACATCGTCGTCCCAACTCAATTTTTCGATATTGAAGAGCATGGTACGAGAGGCATTGGTAAAATCTGTAGCGTGGACTTTCCCCTGAGTCAACTTCCACAATACCCAAGTATCTGTAGTGCCGAATAGAAGTTTGCCGCGTCTTGCTTTCGACATGGCGCCCGGCACATTCTTTAAGAGCCATTCGATCTTCGTCGCCGAAAAATACGCGTCGATTGGAAGGCCGGTCTTCTTTCGGAAAAATTCTATCGCGCCGTTTCGTTTTTTAAGCTCATCACAGCGGCGAGATGTCCTCCTACACTGCCAGCAAATGGCATTGTAAATCGGCTTACCTGTATCCTTGTCCCATATGACTGTGGTTTCACGCTGATTGGTAATGCCTATCGCTGATATCTTATTTGGGGGGATTATGTTAAGGACTTTCTGAATGGTATGATTCACGCTTCCCCATATCTCTTCGGGTGAGTGCTCCACCCAGCCGGGGCGGGGGAAATATTGACGGAATTCTTTGTAGGCGCTTGCCTTTTTTCGGCCTTTTTTATCGTAAATTACAGCCCTTGAGCCGGTCGTCCCTTGATCGATGGCTAATATATATTCCATAGACTATAAAGAAGTTGTGGAAATTATCTAACCGGATTATTTATTATTCCTCCTTTAAATTATATCACATTCCTTTATTTAAGGCGGACAAAAATCATGTATCCGAGCGGGGCGAAGAGAGAAGAAACTTGTAAGAAGAAAATAAAAATTAAGGCGAGAACATATCTTGGCATCGGATATTCAATGCCTTGTTAACACCACTATTTTAACGGACTGTTTTCATCTCTAAAACGCACTCGCTATTTTTCTTTATGCGGTCGTTCACGCCGTCCCAGTTGACGATGTTCCAGAATGCCTCGACAAATTTAGCGCGTTCATTTTTATAATCAACATAGTAGGCGTGCTCCCAGACATCCAGGACCAAAAGAATCGGAAAAGAGGGAGCGACATACAGATTATGTTTTTCAACCTGCATGATGATGGGCCTATTGATCATGTTGCAATATGTCAGGACCGCCCATCCCGAACCCTCAACGGTAACGGCGGCCTTCGTGAATTCGCCCTTAAAGCGTTCGAAACTCCCGAATTCTTTCGAAAGCATTTCCTTAATAGCGCCGGCCGGCTCTGGTTTAGTCTTGGCCGGGCTCGAGAGATTCTCCCAGAAGAGTGTATGCAATAGATGACCCGAGATATTAAATGATAGTTCCCTCGCCGTCGCCTTCATGTCGAGCTCGGCATTGGAATCCCGGGCCGTCTTTATTTTTTCAAGCAGCGCGTTAGCGCCATTCACATATGCCTGGTGGTGTTTATCGTGATGCAGGCGTAATTGTTGTTCGGAAATGTGCGGTTCAAGCGCCTTATAATCATAAGCCAGCTCTGGAAGAACATATAACCCATTCTCTTTCATAACCCCTCCTTTTCTATTTCGTTCTCTTCAGTCTATTTTTTCAAATTCACTTTTATCGGCTCCGCATTCGGGACACTTCCATGAATCAGGAAGTCCCTCAAAAGGAGTGCCCGGTTTTACGCCCTGGCTATCATCGCCCTTTGCGGGATCGTATATGTATCCGCATATCTTGCAGCGGTATTTGGATACGCCTGCCTTTGCCTCAGTCATGACTCCCTCCTTAATTGGTTAAATCCTCTATTTTTTGACTTTTTTCCCCTTATGGAATTCAGCCGTAGTAAAACTACGGCCAAATTATGGTGAGCCTCCCGAGACTCGAACTCGGCACACACGGCTTAAAAAGCCGTTGCTCTACCAGATGAGCTAGAGGCCCTTGAAATTTTCTCTTGAAAATTTCATATCGTGAGCGAATCAATGAATTTTCTATTTTCTCTGAAAATGGAAAATTCAAAAGAGCGCTCACGATAAAGAACTGCAAAACAGAAAATTTAAAAGAGCACTGACAGGAAAATAATTAATTACCCTTGTATCTCCTTCTCCTTCTGAGCCAGAAGATTATCTATTTCCTTGATGTATTTATCGGTCAGTTTCTGAATCTCGTCCTGGGTCTTAAAACGGTCGTCTTCCGCTATCAGTTTATCCTTCTCTAACTTTCTCGCGCTCTCAACCGCCGCATGCCTCGCTGTCCTTATCGAGACCCGTCCGTCTTCCGCTATCTTTTTTAAGATCTTGTCGAGTTCTGCGCGGCGTTCATCGGTGAGGGGAGGTATCGACAATCTTATCAGTTTTCCGTCGTTCGTCGGGGTTATGCCCACATCGGATTTGAGTATCGCCTTCTCTACCTCGGCCAGCAAAGTTTTATCCCAGGGCTGAATCGTTATGAGCCGCGCGTCAGGCGTAGAAATGGATGCCAATTGCTTTAACGGCGTGGATGTCCCATAATAATCGACCCTTAACCCTTCAACTATGCAAGTCGACGCCCTCCCCGTCCTTATGGAAGACAGTTCTCTATGAGTGGCCTCAACTGTCTTTTTCATCTTCTGTTCAGTATCGTGAATTATCTCTCTCGTAGTCATAGGAATAGTTTCACCCCTTTATTATTGTCCCAATATGCTCGCCTGTTATAACCCTCTTTATGTTCCCTTCTCTTTTAAGGTTAAATACTATTATCGGCAGCCTATTATCCATGCAGAGACTCGTAGCGGTCGCGTCCATTACCTTAAGTCCCTTCTTCAGGACATCGATATATCTTAATGAATCGTATTTTCTTGCCCTTTTATTCTTGGCAGGATCGGATGAATATACGCCATCTACCTTTGTGGCCTTTAAGATGACATCCGCCCCTAATTCTATCGCCCGAAGGGCCGCTGTCGTATCCGTTGTGAAATATGGATTGCCGGTGCCTCCGACGAAGATTACGACTCGCCCCTTTTCTAAGTGCCTTATGGCGCGGCGTCTTATGTACGGCTCAGCCAATTGCTGCATCTGTATCGCTGTCTGGACGCGGGTAAATACGCCGACCTTCTCAAGGGCGTCCTGAAGGGCCAGCCCATTTATGACAGTCGCGAGCATTCCCATGTAATCACCCGCGACCCGGTCTATACCCTTAGTTTTCCCCGAGACCCCTCTAAAAATGTTTCCGCCGCCGATCACTATCGCTACTTCGACGCCTAATTTTTTAATCTCTTTGATTTGTCTTGAGATCGAAGCAAGATAATCGTAATCAATTCCATATCCTAACGGGCCCTGGAGGGCCTCCCCGCTCAACTTCAAAACGATGCGTTTAAATATTACTTTTTTACTCATTGGTCTATGGTCTCTAGTCTGCGGTCTATATCTCCTCACCGACCTGATATCGGACGAATCTGCGAATCACGATATTCTCTCCGATCTTCGCAATCATGGAGGTGAGAATATCCTTAACCTTGAGACCCGCGTCCTTTATGAAAGGCTGTTCCAATAAACAGGCATCCTCGTAAAATTTCGACAGTTTTCCTTCCGCTATCTTCTCAACCGCATGCGGCGGCTTGCCTTGTATTTGCGCCTTTATTATATCTTTTTCCTTCGTTATCGCCTCTTGCGGCACGTCTTCTTTTCTCACGTATAACGGATTGGACGCCGCTACCTGCATCGCGATATCTTTTACGAAGGACTTGAATTCGCTATTGCGCGCCACGAAGTCGGTCTCACAATCGATCTCAACCAAAACGCCCATTTTGCCGCCCAAATGGATATAACTTTCG
>MHFL01000001.1:17310-17687 GCA_001804165.1 Omnitrophica bacterium RIFCSPLOWO2_01_FULL_45_10
CGCCTCGCGACCAACCTTCTTCGACGCCATGGAGATGCCCTGTTTTCGTAAAATTTCTATCGCCTTGTCTACATCCCCTCCTGCCTCGCGCAGGGCCTTTTTACAATCAACTACGCCCGCGTTCGTCTTCTCTCTCAACCTCCTAACCGCATCCATGGTCATGTCTGGTTCCTCCTACTTCGTCTTTCTCTTCTTTTTAATAGGAACGTCTTTCGGAAGTCCTTCATCTTCTTTCAATTTTATATCTCCTTCCACGAGCTCCTCAATTTTAGGATCCACTATCTTAACCTCTTCCGCTGATTCAGCCGTCTTTTCGTCCGCCTCTTCTTTAGCCTTGGCCTCTCCTTGGCGAAATTCCTCTTTCCCCTCAAGCACGC
>MHFL01000001.1:17699-23557 GCA_001804165.1 Omnitrophica bacterium RIFCSPLOWO2_01_FULL_45_10
TCACAGTTCGTGTCGACAAGCGCGATGATCGGTATCCCCAATATTTTGGCCTCCTTTATCGCTATCTCCTCTTTCTTGGAATCCACAACAAATAGCGCCTTGGGGAGTTTATCCATACGCCTAACTCCCTCTAAACACTTATTCAATTTGACCATCTCTTTATTCAATTTGGATGCCTCTTTCTTCGACAATTTCGCGAGCGTTCCGTCTTCCTTCATCCTCTCGAGGTCCACAAGGCGCTTAATGCTTTTCTTTATTGTCTGGAAGTTGGTCATTGTCCCTCCGAGCCACCTCTGAGTTACATAGAATACACCTGCCCTTAAGGATTCTTCCTTTACGATATCCTGCGCCTGCTTTTTCGTTCCCACAAAGAGGATATGGCCGCCGGACGCGGCAACGCCCTTTAGAAATGAGCATGCCCTGTCCAGGGCCTCTTCGGTCTTCTGTAAGTCTATTATGTATATCCCGTTTTTTTCGCCAAAGATGAATTTCTTCATCTTAGGATTCCACTTCTTGGTCTCATGACCAAAATGAACGCCTGACTCCAGTAAACTCTTGATCAACGCCGATTCCACCATATTATTTTCCTTTCTTTAAAAGGCCTATATATTAACATAAAATTATCTGTCGGGACAACTTAATTTTTTAAAATATTTCTTTATCTTAACACCGTATCCCTAAACTGCATATCGTAGAGTCGTTTGTACAGCCCGCTTTTCTGGATGAGTTCTTCGTGCGAGCCCACTTCTACGATGCCTCCATCATCCAATACATATATCCAATTCGCGTGTTTTATGGTGCTGAGGCGATGGGCAATGACGAATACGGTCCTTCCTTTCATCATCCTGTCTATCGCCTCCTGGACTAAAAGTTCAGACTCTGTGTCTAATTGCGATGTCGCCTCGTCGAGTATTAATATCGGAGGGTCCTTAAAGACGGCCCTGGCTATCGCTAGGCGCTGTTTCTCGCCGCCCGAGAGCCTAAAGCCGCGCTCGCCGATTACCGTATCATACCCTTGAGGCATTTCCATGATAAACGCATGGGCGTTCGCTATTCGAGCCGCCTTCTCTATATCCTCAATCTTCGGGTTCTCGGACCCGTATGCGATGTTGGATAAAACGGTATCGTTGAACAATATTGTCTCCTGCGTGACTATGCCTATTTGGCCCCTTAGAGATTTAAGGGTGCAATCCCGTATGTCCAGACCATCTATCGATACTCTGCCGCTTGTCGCGTCGTAGAATCGGGGAATGAGATTTACGAGCGTCGTCTTGCCTACGCCGCTCGGGCCCACGAATGCCGCCACTTCACCGACCCTAAGCTCTAAAGTCACATCTTTGAGGACATCCTTCCCCTCATAGCCAAAATAGACGCCTTCGAACCTCACGGCCCTCTTCACCTTCGGCAATTCTATCGCCTGCTCTTTTTCCGAAACAGTCGGCTTCATGTCCAAGACTTCAAAGATTCTTGAGGCGGCGGCCATCGCCTGCTGATTTATGCTGTAGACATTAGTGAGCCGCTTAATCGGCCTCATCAAAGACATGAGGCTCGCCAGAAAGGTAAGAAACGCTCCCGCGGAAAGCGAACCTGAGAGTATCTCCTTCCCTGCGATCCATAATATTATCGCGACACAGAATATTCCTACAAATTCGGTTATGGGACTAACTACTATCATCCGCTTTACGGATTTCATGGTGAGCCGGTAAAATTGCTGGTTCTGTTTCTCGAATCTCTTTGCCTCATAATCTTCCATAGAGAATGCCTTTACCACCCTAATTCCAGAAATCGTCTCATGAAGGGTAGTAGTAATATCCGCCATCTTATCTTGTGACTGCCTTGAGATTGCCTTCAAGCGTTTTCCTATCTTAACAACTGGGATTATCACAAGCGGGAATAAAACTATACTTACAAATACCAACACCCATGATATCGAGAAATATACCTTAACGATGAGGAGCAGTCCTAAATACATCAAAAGTTGCAGCGGCTGATAAAGAAGGTCCGTAAAGCCGGTTGATATAGAATCCCTTATGATAGAGGAATCATAGGTTATCCTTGACATCAGTTTGCCTGTGGGGTTTATCGAATAAAAGTCAAGCGAAAGGGTCAATAATTTCTTATATATGATATTCTTCGCATCTTTCACGACACGCTGGGCAACATCGTTCATGAAATAAGACTGACAAAATTCGAAAAAGTTCTTGAATAACCATAACGTCAGCACGAAAATGGTCATCCTGTTCAAAAGTTCGGTGGGTGAGAGGGCATTGGTCGCATCGATTAGATTCTTCATCACATGGGGCAGGATAACGCCCTGGGGTATTGCTATCTTCTTGCCGGCTATGATGTTATCCACAAGCGGTATTATCATTCCGATCGAAACGCCGCTAAAGGCGGATGAGACGACCATGCATACGCCTGCCAGGGCCAGGACCCATGCATGGGGAAAGACAAATCTTATAAGTCTTCTGTATTGGCTCATGAAGGTGTCCATAGTGGTAAAATATTATCATATAGGGGCCGGTTTGTCGAGGCCAAAATTTGGTCATAAAATATTTTGTTTCAAGGAATATTTTACGCCGCCGAAAAATCCTTGCCCGGCAATGCGGATAGGTGATATAATAGGCAAAATAATAAGGCGTTAATATGGAAAAACTTAAAGTCGGAGTGGTCGGAACCGGATATCTGGGTTCTCTCCACGCAAAGATCTACTCGAAATTAGATAACGTGAAATTTGTCGCTGTCTCGGACTGCAACCTCGAGAGGGCGTTTGAGGTTGGCAAGAAATATCGCGCTGCCAGTTATTCGGATTACGAAGACTTGTTCGGCAGGGTCGATGCAGTGAGCATAGCGGTCCCTACAAGCCTGCATTACAACATAGCTAAAGATTTCCTCAATCACGATGTCCACGTCCTAATCGAAAAACCAATCACGAAGACGCTTTCCGAGGCGGATGAATTGATAGAGATCGCAAGATACAGAAAACTCACCCTTCAAGTCGGGCATATAGAGAGGTTTAACTCAGCGGTCATGGCAATCGAGACATATCTAAAGAAACCTCGATTCATCGAATGCCAGAGGCTGGGCCCTTTTAGCAAAAGAGTCAAAGATGTGGGTGTCGTCCTGGACCTCATGATACATGACATAGACATAGTGTTGGGGCTAATAAAGAGAGATGTCGTCAATACGGAGGCGGTGGGTTTGAGCGCCATATCGGATTACGAGGATGTCGCGAACGTCCGTCTCACCTTCGACGACGGCGCGATTGCCGATATCACGGCAAGCAGGGTCACGAAAGACGTTGTCAGAAAGATAAGGATATTCCAGGAAGATTCCTACATATCGCTCGACTATCTTAATCAGGAAGCGGCCGTATTCAGAAAGACGGAAAATAGGATCGCGAAGGAGAGGATAAAGATAAAGAAGAAGGAGCCTCTCAAAAAGGAGCTGAAATCCTTCATAGAATGCGCGAGGACAGGAAAGAGGCCGATCGTATCGGGAATCGAGGGGCGCCGCGCCCTGCAAGTGGCGCTCGATATAATAGAAAAAATAAAACCTACCAGACACGAATGAGCGAAAAAAGGATCCTCATCGTCGCCGGAGAGCCGTCCGGTGACCTGCACGCCTCAAATCTAATAAAAAACTTGAGATCGATTGAGACAAATCTGCATTTCTTAGGGATCGGGGGCAGTCTCTCGAAAAGCGAAGGTGTCGAGATTGTCTATGACATATCTGAACTTGCAGTCATCGGCGCGACAGATGTCCTAAAAAAGATATTCTCCATAAGAAAGGCCTATAATACTCTCCTCGAGAGAATATCAAAGACAAGGCCTGATCTCGCTATATTGATCGATTATCCGGGATTTAACCTTCGGCTCGCGAGGGCACTCAAGAAACGAAAAATTCCTATTCTATATTATATAAGCCCTCAGGTATGGGCGTGGGGCAGAAACAGGATAAAGACGATTTCCGAGTGTGTTGATAAAATGCTGGTTTTTTTCAGGTTCGAAGAGGAACTGTATAGGAAAAGCGGAATCGACGTGGAATTCGTCGGCCATCCCCTTCTCGACACTGTAAAAGCGACCGAGGCAAAGGATAGCGTATTAAGAAAATACAACTTGGCCGAGAACGCTCTCACAATCGTTCTGCTGCCCGGCTCAAGGGCCATGGAGGTCAGGACGCTCCTGCCTATAATGGCGCGCGCCGCCGAAATTATGAAGGAACGATTGGGAAGGGTTCAATTTGCGATAGCAAAGCATCCCGATTTAGAATCCAAACTATACGAGGGCCTTCTCAAAAACTCAAAAATTGACTTCCATATAGTTGAGTCAGATACTTATAACATGTTAGGCGCTTCGGATTTCGCGCTCGTAGCATCAGGGACAGCGACATTGGAGACAGCGATAATGGGAACGCCTCTTTTAATAACCTATAAGGTCAATCTGATTAATTTTATCCTTTATAAACTTGTATCGAGAACACGCTTCCTGGGCCTTATCAATGTAATAGCGGGTAAAGAGATAGCGCCCGAACTTCTCCAGTTCGATGCCACGCCGGAAAAGATAGCTCAAAAAGCGGTGGAGTTTCTGACGGATACAAACAGGATAATTTCTATGAAAGATGAGTTGAAAAAGTTGCGGTCTTCGTTAGGCACTCAGGGCGCGAGTCTTCGCGCCGCTCGCGCAATACTGCCATTAATAAAACAATAATCAGTAATTGGTAATCAGTAATTAGATCACGACGACGGCAATTCCTTTTTCATCGGCGAGTTTTATAATCTCTTCCTTGTCCAATAGGAGGGTCTTACCGCCTTCGACCGCCAAGACGCTTCCTCTTGCTTTGGCCAGCGTGTTCAACGTATCTAATCCCACGAGAGGCACATCGAATCTCATGTCCTGCTCGGGCCTCGCGACTTTCACGGCGGCAAAGCCGCCATTGACGAGTCTACCGGCCCTCGCGAGTGTCTCGTCAGTACCTTCCATCGCCTCGAGCGCTATCACTATCTTATCTTTCACCGCGACTGTCTGTCCTATATCAAACCCGGAGAGGCCTTTCCCTACGGAGTGGCCATAGTTTATGTCCTCCCATTCTTTTTCGGTTGGAGTTTTTCTGGTAAGGATGCCTTTGGTTGGTATGATCTCCTTCAAATAGGCGGTCACGTCCATCACTTCAATGCCGACTTTAGCCAAAACCCTTGTAATCTCGTTCAGGATAGAGTAATCTTTCTTATCGCCTATTTTATTCAATAAATTTTTTGCCGTCTCATCCAAACCCGTCCCGCCGCCCTTTGCGGGATCGGAAAAGAATATCTCTTTTTTAACTTTTCCCAGGAGGATGATCTTTCTTATTTTCTCGACGGCCAGCAAGATAACTGCCTTCTGTAACTCTCCCCATTTAAGCCAGTGGATCTTATCAACGCACTCCTCTATTCCTTCCTCGGTAATGCCCTTGATCCCGAAGGCAATTACTGTGTCGCCTTTTTCTTTCGCTATTTTAGAAAAAACGAGCGGTAATTTTCCCGATCCCGCGACAAGGCCTATTCTCGACACCGTATCATTATCCTCCGCTAAGGCCGCACGAAGGCAAACATCAGGT
Organism: Omnitrophica bacterium RIFCSPLOWO2_01_FULL_45_10; assembly: GCA_001804165.1. Lineage (GTDB taxonomy): Bacteria > Omnitrophota > Gorgyraeia > 2-01-FULL-45-10 > 2-01-FULL-45-10 > 2-01-FULL-45-10-A. The sequence continues at coordinate 23,295 of MHFL01000001.1, forward strand.
CCGCCTCGGCCGCCATTTCATCGCCTACCTTGGCGACGCCGTGTATCTGAACCAGACTCAACTTCGTCTTTACAAGTTGTATCTCTATCCTCAATACGTCACCGGGCAGTACAGGCCTGCGGAAGCGCGCGTTATTTATGCTGGTGAAATAAGCCAACTTGCCTACATTGTCTTTCTTGTTCAGCGCTACTACTCCTCCGACCTGAGCCATCGCCTCTATCATCAGAACTCCCGGCATTATCGGATGACCGGGGAAGTGACCC
>MHFL01000001.1:23654-27497 GCA_001804165.1 Omnitrophica bacterium RIFCSPLOWO2_01_FULL_45_10
GAGGCAGTATCTTCTGTATCACATTTATGTCCAAAACCTTGCCTTTTATATCAATTTCCTCTTTTCCCATTTCCCACCTCTTCTCTCAATTTTCTCGCCAGTTCCATATTCAGACTATGCCCTGATTTGAGCGCCACCACATGCCCCTTAATCGGCATGCCGATGAGGTATAAATCGCCTATCAGGTCCAATATCTTATGCCTTACAGGTTCGTCGGGAAATCTGAACTTATTTTTAATCGGCCCTGTTTTGCCGATCACAAGAGTGTTTTCGTAATCCGCGCCTTTCCCAAGTCCCCTTTTAAGAAGTTCGAGCGCCTCGTCTTCCAAACAGAATGTCCTTGCCGGAGCAATCTCCGTTTCGAAATTTCCTTCGTCCAAAACTATATCAAGAAACTGGGTTCCCAAACTTGGATTCTTATATGACAATGTATAGGATATTTGGAACCTCTCGCTTGGGAATATCGTGATTAAAGACTCGCCCTTCTCGCACCACACAGGTCGGGCAAGTTCTAATATCTTTTTTGGCGCGTCCTGCTCCAAAATGCCGGTTTCCTTTAAAAGATCAACGAACCCTTTTGCCGAGCCGTCCAGGCCGGGCAGTTCCACGTTGTCTATCTGGGCCACTATATTATCTATTCCCATGCCGGAAAGGGCGGCCAAGAAATGTTCGGTCGTCTGAACCTGAAGAGGGCCCACCCCTAAGGTTGTCCTGCGTTCAGGGCCCTGGTTTGAATCGGGATTGAAAATGGAGCGTATGTTTAGAAAAGGTTTATTTGGAAGATCGGCGCGTATAAAATTTATGCCGCTATTCGCCGGCGACGTTTTTAAAGTCAGGATTACCTCTTTACCTGTCTGGAGACCTATTCCTTTAATTTCAACCTGACCCTTAATCGTCCTCTGTCTTATCACTTTATTTATTCAGCCGCTTCAACACCTCATTCGTCAAATCCAATTCCTCTTTTCCAAAAAGAAGGGTGCGGGAATTCAATATCATATCGTAGCCTGTTTCTTTCGAATAATCAGTGACCACCTTCTCTATGTCTTTCATTATATCCCCGAGCATGTCATTTCTCTCTTTCAAAAGGTCGTCGCGCGTCTTCCTGTCAAAGTCCTGCAGGGCCTTTATCTTGTCGTCTATGACAGCCTGTTTTTCAGTCTTTGCCTTCTCGGATAGAAGCGCCTGCTCGTCTTTGAGTTTTTTCAGTTCATCCACCATCTTCTTTCTTTCGCCTTCTTTCACCTTACCCTTCTCCTCGAGTTTCTTCTCCGCATCCTTCGTCTTCTTATATTCGTCGAATGCGCGCGCCAAATCCACGTATCCGATCTTGTACTCTCTCGCGGATACATACTTCGGCGACGCGGCAATAAGTGACGATACGGTAAATATAAATGCGGTCGCTAAAACTATTTTCTTACTCATCGCTCTCCTCCCTTTCTTTTATTTTCTAACCGGGTTAAAACCCATGGCTCATGTTGAAATAGAATTCGCCCTTCCGCTCATCGTCGTAATTTCCTACCAAGGGATAACCAAAATCGAGACTCACGGGCCCTATCGGCGTCTTAACCCTGAGACCCACGCCCACGCCTGCCCTGTAGTTAGCGCCCGCTATAAAATCTTCCGCCCTACGCCAAACATTGCCGGCGTCATAAAATACTGCCCCCTTCAACAAGTTTTCATACAGCGGGAATGTGAGTTCGACGTTTCCCAAAAGCAAGGCCTCGCCTCCTATCGGCTCGTTGGAGCCAGGGTCTCTTGGACCCACCCTTCTCTCTCTATATCCTCGAATTGTATTCGCGCCTCCGGCGTAGAACCTCTCGTAAATAGGGACCTCGTCCGAATCGCCATAGGCGTTTACCAGACCTGCCCTCCCTTTTAATTCCAGGACGAACTTTTCAAAAAAGGTATAATAGTAACTCACAAGTCCCGTCCCTTTCATAAAATCCTTATCGCCCGCAAATACGCCGCCCGCGTCCTCGGCCGTGGCGCTCAAAAGGTATCCCCTTGTGGGATTATATATGTTATTCCTCGTATCGTATGTCAATTGAAGCATCATGCCCGATATCGTATTTTTCCCCTCTTCATTCCTCAAATCCTGCGAGGCATTATCCACTACACTGCCGATTTCAACCTTTTCTAGTCTATATGTCAGGTCGCCCCTCAAATAATCCGTGAACTCTTTTCCAAGCCTCAGGTCTCCGCCTGTCCTCGTCTCGTCGAATGACCAGCCGATATCCGTTCTTTTCCTGTGAGATGTCCTATACATGTCGAAACCGAATAAATAGGGATAACCGAATATCCATGGCTCCGTCCAACTTATATTGTAATTGTTCCTGACCAACCCTATCTCCGCCTTTATGGTGAGATTCTGGCCCGCCCCTGTGAAGTAGGGAAAGTTCAGGATATCGAAGTTCCTCTGCGTTACTGAGACGAATCCCACCAAGTAATCTATTGAGCTGTATCCGCCTCCGAAGGAGAATTCGCCGGTCTTCGCCTCTTTTACGTTCACGACCAAATCCTGAACGCTGGGGTCTCCTGTCGGTTCAACGTCAAAACTTAAATCTTCAAAAAATCCTAAGTTATAGAGCCGTTCCTTTGAGCGCCTCAGTTTGTCGCCGTCAAACCTCTCTTTTGGGTATATTCTCAGTTCTCTCCTTATGACGATGTCTTTTGTCTTCGTGTTCCCGCGTATCTCTACCTTCCCTACGTATACGGGCTCTTTCGCATCCATGTTGTACACGATGTCGATATTTCCCGTGGCCATGTTTAATGACCTTTCAATATCGACCGCGACGTTCATATATCCGTAATGATAATACAGTTGTTTCACGTTATAACCGTCCATCCTCATGATTTTGTTAGAGAAAGGCTTCCCGGTTTTGAGATTCATCTTCTTCAGTATCTCTTTTTCCGGCAGGACGATATTGCCCTTGAGCGCGATATCTCCGACGAGATATTGTTTGCCTTCATCTATTTCGATCGTTATGTAAAGGCGCTTGTTGTCGGAGCTGTATTCTAACTTTGGCGCGGTTTGCGCGTCAAGAAATCCTATGTCATCGTACAGTGATGTTATCTTCTCAAGGTCCTCCTGAAAAAGATCATCTTTGAAAACTCCGGGGTTGAATAGCCATGCCGGCCGGGTCGATAAGATTTTTAAAATCTTACCGGTCTTGATGGCCTTGTTGCCCGATAGAGTAATCTTCGCTACCTTCACGCGCATCTTCTCATCTATGAAAATGAGAACCTTGGCCTTGTTCAACTCCTTATCCATATCGATCTCGTATTTAACATCAACGAGGGGATACCCTTTCTTCGTATAGAATGACTTTATCTCGGAGATATCCTGCGCGAGAAGGGCCATATTAAGCATCTCATTCGGTTTGGACTTCATCAGCGATTTTAATTTCTGCGGCCTGAAGGCCTTGTTCCCTTCGAATATTATATCCCCTATGACCGCTTTTTCTTCCACCACAAATAAGACGGCTACCCCGCCTTCGTAATCCTCGGTCTCTATCGAGATGTCAGTGAAGTATTCGGTAGCGTACAATCTTTTGAGGTCATCGTTCAATATTTCCTGATTAAATTTATCGCCTGCTTTAGTCCTTACCTTTGAAAGCACGGTCTGGGAGCTTATGGCCTTATTGTTCTTCACCCTTACATCGGTTACGATTTTCTCAGAGCTGTTTTGGGGCTCGGAACGCGCGACTTCGGATAAGAATTGGATTGAGGTAGTGAAAAAGACCAATGCCAATAGAATTTGAGTCAAGACCCTATGAGAATGTCTCATACCCTCTCCATATTTGTGTTGACGAACTCTTCCTCGCCTCTCATCATCAGGTTCTC
>MHFL01000001.1:27503-31119 GCA_001804165.1 Omnitrophica bacterium RIFCSPLOWO2_01_FULL_45_10
CATATATTCGCCTAAGAAGGCAAGAGATAAACTCCCTATCGGTCCGTTTCGTTGTTTGGCAATTATTAATTCCGATAAACCTTTATTCTCCTCTGTGGGATTATAATATTCCTCTCTTAATAATAGGAGCACTAAATCCGCGTCCTGCTCTATCGCGCCTGACTCCCTCAGGTCCGATAATTGCGGCCTATGATCCGACCTCTGCTCTACCGCGCGCGATAGCTGGCTTATGGCGATAACGGGTACGTTTAGTTCTCTCGCGAGCGCCTTAAGAGATCTTGATATCTCGGATATTTCCTGCTGTCTATTCTCGGCTTTTGCGGGGCCCTGCATTAATTGTAGATAGTCCAGGATAATCAATTTTATATCGAATTGGCTTTTTAGCCTTCTGGCCTTGGCGCGTAATTCCAAAGCCGTTATGCCGGGTGAGTCATCTATGTAGATTGGGGCCTCCGACATTTTCCCGGCCGCGTTAACGAGTCTCGGCCAATCCGCCTGAGAGAGAAAGCCGGTCCTGACCTTATGCGCGTCAACCCTGGCGTGTGAGCAGAGCATCCTCTGCGCGAGCTGCTCCTTAGACATCTCCAAACTAAAAAAGGCGACAGGCAGTTTCTCCACTACCCCTATGTGCTCCGCTATGCAGGTTGCCAAGGCGCTCTTCCCCATCGACGGCCTTCCCGCTACGACTATGAAGTCCGATGGCTGAAGGCCCGCTGTCTTCATATCAAGATCCCTGAAGCCGGTGCTTATGCCTGTTATGTTCTCTTTCCGCTGGTAGAGGTTGTCGATCGTCTCTATTGAATTTTTTATAACCTCTTTGAGCGGAAAAAATCTAGATTCAACTTTTTTTGACGCGATGTCGAATATTAATTGTTCCGCCTTATCAACAAGCGCGTCAACTTCCGAGGTCGAATCGAAACAATCCGAGACTATCTGTGTGGCCGCGTTAATAAGATTTCTCAAGAGCGTCTTCTCTTTGACCAATTTCGCGTAGTGGACAATGTTCGCCGCTGTGGGCACAGTCGATGCTAGATGCGCGATGTAGGACGGGCCGCCGACCTCGTCGAGAGAGCCTCCCTTTTTAAGTTCTTCCATCAGGGTCACGATGTCAACGGCCCTATTGGCATCGTAAAGTTTTATTATGGCCGAGAATATCCTCTTGTGGCCGTCTCTGTAAAAGCACCCTTCGTCCACTAACTCTATCGCCTGTGAGATGGCCTCGCGGTCTAAAAGCATGGAACCAAGAACCGCCATCTCCGCTTCATTGCTTTGAGGCGGTATCTTGTCGATCAATTCTTGAGCCATTTTCTACTCGCTAACTTTAGTCTCGTCCTTCGTAATTCGTAAATCGTAAATCGTATTTTATTTTCGATGTACGAAGGACGATTTACGACATACGAAACCTGGGTCTATTTCTTAACAACCCATACCCTAAGATCCGCCTTAACTTCCGGATGGACATTAACCACCACTTGATATACGCCCAGTTTCTTAATCGGTTCGTCCAGAATGATATCTTTTTTATCTATATTTATGCCTTCCTGAGCGAGGGCATCTTGGATCGTCGCATTTGATACGGAGCCGAATAATTTCTCTTCCTCGCCGGATTCGACATTTATAGTAAGAGAAAGACCCGAAATTTTGTCAGCCAGCGCCTTCGCCTCTCCCAATTTCTTATTTATCTCTTCGGCTTCTTTCTCCCTCAGGGATTCCAGGATTTTCATATTACCGGGGGTTGCCGGTTTCGCTTTATTTTTCGGAATTAAATAATTCCTGCCGTAACCCTCTTTCACCATCACGATGTCACCCGTCTTCCCCAGCCTATCTATATTCTCAAGAAGTATTATTTTCATCTCTACTCCGCCACAAACGGCACTAACGCCGCTATGCGTGCCCGCTTTATTGCGCGCGCCAGCTGTCTTTGATGCTTAGCGCATGTGCCTGATATCCGCGAAGGGACAATCTTCCCGCGTTCTGTCAAAGACTTCTGAAACCTTTGATATTCTGTATATCTTATCTCTATTACTTTATCTATGCAAAATCTGCAGGGCCTTTTCTTGAAGAACCTCTTTTTTAGCGGCTCCTTCTTCCCGTTCTTCCCGTCTCTTTTCTTTTCTCTCTTCTTATCGAATCTAAGCATCATCTTTTTTAAGCTCCCTTTAGAATGGCACTTCTTTGTCTTGACCGCCTTTTTCAAATTCCTTCTCTTTATTGGCTGACGCGGGAGGGGCGATTTCCTCATTCAATATAATCGTGTCGACATCTTCCGAAGGCGCGTCCTGTTTAGAGGGGCTGCTTCCGCGCTTCTCGCCCATCCTTAAGAACTGAATATTATCCGCGATCACTTCAATAGTGTTCCTCTTTTGGCCGTCCTGAGTCTCCCAATCTCTCGATTGGAGCCTGCCCTCGATGAATATGGGACTTCCTTTCGACAGATATTCGCCGCAAACCTCAGCGCGCCGCCCCCAGACGACTATCCTTATAAACGAGGCCTGCTCCTTCTTCTCCCCGCTTTGCGTAACGTAGACCCTGTTGACTCCTATCGTGAATGTCGCTACGGCCGTCCCGCTCGGCACATAGCGCAACTCCGGGTCCCTCGTCAGATTCCCTATCAGAAATACCTTATTCAGCGTAGCCATGTTTTTCTCACTTCCTCGTTATCATCGTCCGCAGGATGTCCGCGTTTAACCTGTATGCGCCTTCCATTTTCGTAATCGAATCCGTCGGAGCCGTGAAGTCTATCTTGTGATAGTAAGCTTCCTTGGCCTTCTTGATCGGATAAGCCAACTGTCTCTTACCCCAATTCTCCTCTTTTGTTACGCTGCCGCCATTTTTGGCTATGACATCCGTAATAACCTTTAAGACGTTCTTCAGTTCTTCTTCCTTTAAGTCTGACTTTGTTATAAACAGCCCTTCGTAATCATTCATCGCTTATCCATCTCCTATTATTTTTCAGATATTACCACACTAATTAAAATAAATCTACTTTTATATCTATGACGTCGCTATTTTTTTCTTATTAAATCTATTCATTGTCATAACGAGGCCCTTCTCTATGAATAACTCGGCTGCTTCGCGGGCCAGAGATATGACGTGCAGGACGTTTTTTCGCTCTTTTCTCTTGAAAGGGCTCAGCACATAATTTGTTATGTCGCCTTTATGCACATTCGTGGCTATGCCTACCCTGATCCTCGCAAAGTCATCTCTTCTCAACATATGTATTATAGATTGAAGACCCTTATGCCCGCCGGATGAGCCGCCTTTACGCAACCTTATTCTACCCAGTTCCAAATTGATGTCATCGCAGATGACGAGGATGTCTTCTATGCTCTTTATCTCCTTGGTAAAAAGTTCACTGGCCGCTTTGCCCGACATGTTCATAAAGGTCTCGGGCAATATAAGCGTTACGTCTTGGCCCGATATCTTACCCCTGCCTATGAGTGATGAGTAGAGGGGTTTATTTATCTTTATTCGATTCTCTTTCGCCAGTTTCTTTACGACAGCATGACCTATATTATGCTTGGTAGCGCTATATTTAATCCCTGGATTCCCAAGGCCGATAATATATTTCAATTTATTTCTCTTCCTTCTTCCCTTCCTTCGATTTCTCCTGGCC
>MHFL01000002.1:0-3186 GCA_001804165.1 Omnitrophica bacterium RIFCSPLOWO2_01_FULL_45_10
ACCGGAAGACGCATAAGATATATCATAAATATTTCGAGGATATCGTTGAATATTTTAATAACGGCGACTTGTTGGTGTTGAATAATACCAAGGTCATACCCGCCAGACTTTTTGGGAAAAGAAGGACCGGCGGAAAGGTTGAGATATTTCTATTAGAGAAGAAGAACCCTGTCTGCGAGGCGCTCGTAAGGCCTTCTTGGAGATTGAAAGAAGGCGAAATGGTAACCTTGGAATCGGGCGATGAAGTTGAAATTCTGAATAGAGGAGAGACCGGCAGGTTCGTTAAACTCAGTCGGCCAATCGAGGATATTTTAAAAGGAGAGGGTCACGTGCCTTTGCCGCCTTATATACGCAGGCCTGACCGAGGGCGAGACAGGCAGGATTATCAGACGGTATACGCATCCAAAGAAGGCGCGACTGCGAGTCCGACAGCAGGGCTGCATTTCACTGAAAAACTATTAGAAAGGGTTACGGGTTTAGGGGTACGGGTAACGCACGTTACGCTGCACACAAGTTACGGGACGTTCGCTCCAATAAAAACTGAAGATGCCGAGAGACATAAGATGCACAAAGAGTATTTTGAACTCCCGCAAGAAACGGCGAAGGCAGTGGCCGAAACGAAAAGGGATGACGGCAAGGTCTTTGCCGTCGGAACTACGACGACGCGAACGCTAGAATATTGCGCACAAATGGGATTGCTTCGTCGTCCCTCCACCTTTGGTGGCGGGACTCCTCGCAATGACAATGAAAGATACTCTGGTTTTACCGATCTATTCATATATCCTGGTTACGAATTTAAAGTAGTTGACCATCTCATCACGAATTTTCACCTGCCGAAATCGACACTGTTACTCTTGGTCAGCGCGTTCGCGGGTAGGGAATTTGTGTTCGAGGCGTATCGCAAAGCAATAGAGTCGCGATATAGATTCTATAGCTATGGCGATGCAATGTTGATACTCTAATCGCTATGGCTGTTTAGCCTGTTAGGTCTGTTTAGCCTGTTTAACAGACATAACAGGCTAAACGGACTAAACGCTTTTTAAATAACATGTTTCAACTCATACACAAAGATAAATTTAGTAAGGCGAGATTAGGACGCCTCAAAACAGCGCACGGCGAAGTGAAGACGCCTGTCTTCATGCCTGTCGGCACTCAAGGGAGCGTTAAGGCCATAGCGAATAAAGAACTTCTCGATTGTAATGTTGAGATAATACTTGCTAATGCCTATCATCTTTATTTAAGGCCGGGGCTTGAGGTCATACGGCAAGTGGGAGGCCTTCACAAATTTATGGGATGGGCCGGCCCTATGTTGACGGACTCAGGAGGTTATCAGGTATTTAGTCTCGCATCCTTAAGGAAGGTGAGAGAAGACGGCGTTGAATTCTCATCGCACATAGACGGCTCTAAGCATTTTCTCACACCCGAAAAAGTTATAGAAATACAGAACGAACTCGGTAGTGACATAATGATGACATTGGATGAATGCGTCCATTATCCCGCTGCCCGCGATTACGTCGAGCAGTCGCTTGAACTAACGACGAAATGGGCTCGCCGCTCGAAAAAATATTTTAACGAATCACGCCTGTCCGCCGTAGCCAATCGGGCCCAGATAGATTCAACGGCGAAGGCGGAAATAATGAGCGACGAGCGGCCGTTATTATTCGGCATAGTTCAAGGCTCCACCTACTTAGACTTGCGGAAAAGAGCGGTTGAGGACCTCGTCTCTATCGGTTTCGACGGATACGCTATCGGTGGTTTGAGCGTTGGCGAACCTCAAAATCTTATATTCGAGGTCGCTGATTATACGGCATCGCTTTTACCTGAAGAGAAGGCGAGATACGCGATGGGCCTTGGCACGCCGCCGGATATGATCGAGACGATCGCCTGCGGGATAGACATGTTTGACTGCGTCGTTCCTACCAGAAACGGGAGAAACGGCCAGGCCTTCACATGGTTGGGTGAGTTACAACTTAGAAACGCGGATTATAAGATAGATACACGGCCGATAGATGAGGCATGCGGATGTTATACCTGCAGGACCCATACGCGCGCCTACATAAGGCATCTTTTCAATACGGAGGAGTTGCTAGGGCTCCGTCTCGTCTCATTGCATAATATACATTTTTATGTTAAACTTATTGAATTGGCGAGAAAGGCGATTTTAGAGGATAGATTTATGAAATTTAAGGAGGAGTTTATTAAAAATTATAATAAATGGAAGGAGCTGAAAAAATGAATCCAGGGCAAAACCCGTTATTTAATCTAATGCCGATTATATTGATATTCATCGTTTTCTATTTTCTCCTGATACGGCCGCAGAAGAAGTCGCAGGAAGAGCACAAGAAGATGCTCGCGGGATTGAAAAAGAATGACGAGGTCGTAACATCGGGCGGTATCCACGGAACGATAATGAACGTGAAGGATACTACAGTGACCCTTAAGGTCGACGATAATGTCAAAATAGAGGTTCAGAAGAGCGCCATCGCGTCGATTAAGAGGAAAGCGGGGGAATAGGGGAGAGAAGATGAATAAAACATTACAGTGGAAATTGGTGGGGATTATAGCGCTGGCCATTGTATCGATCTGGCTCATAATCCCGCCTTTCACGATTAAAGATAAAGACGGCACAATCGTCCAGAAGGGAAAGATAAATTTGGGCCTTGACCTTCAGGGAGGCATGCATGTCGTTTTGAGGGTTGACACGGCCAAACTATCACTAGACGCAAAACGGGACGCCCTCGACAGGGCGATCCTTATAATAAGAAATAGGATAGATAAATTGGGCGTGGGCGAGATGTCCATTCAACATCAGGGCAAGGACCGTATAATAGTGCAGTTGCCCGGCGTAACGGATAGAGAACGGGCGCTTGAGATTATAAGCAAGGCCGCGCACCTCGAGTTCAAACTTGTCTCTGACAATGTGGATGATCTCAAGAAGGCGATGAATAATGAGCCGGTTGAGGGTTACGAACTTAAATACTTGGAAGATGAAAGAGCGGGCCGCGAACCGCTCCTCCTTTCTAAGGACGCGAGTTTGTCGGGCGATACGATTGTATCGGCGAAGACCGAGTTCAGCTCGAAAGGATTCGGAGAGCCGTATGTGTCGCTGACACTGAATTCTAAGGGCGCTCAAACATTTGCCAATGTAACTGCGGCGAATGTCGGCAAAAGACTCGCAATAGCGCT
>MHFL01000002.1:3220-8398 GCA_001804165.1 Omnitrophica bacterium RIFCSPLOWO2_01_FULL_45_10
ACAGGCGCAGATTTCAGGCAGTTTCTCCGCGGATGAAGCGAATGATCTCGCTAATGTGCTGGAGTCTGGCGCATTGCCCGCGCCCGTAGTGGTCGAGGAAGAGAGAACTGTAGGGCCGCTTCTCGGAGCGGATTCCATAAGAAGCGGCATCCGCGCGACGTTGATAGGCGCTATTCTGGTCTTCGCGTTCATGCTTTTATACTATCGCCTCGCGGGACTGATAGCAAACCTGGCGTTGATTCTGAACATCCTTATAATCCTGGCGTCTCTCGCTATATTTAAAGGGACGCTCACATTGCCCGGCATAGCGGGTTTAATATTGACAATAGGCATGTCCGTAGACGCGAACGTTTTAGTTTACGAAAGAATAAGGGAGGAACTGGCGCTGGGCAAGTCACTGCGCGCCGCTATCGCGAGCGGCTATCACAGGGCGCTCTCGGCCATAGTCGATTCCAACCTCACGACGATTGTGGCCGCCGCCCTCATATTTAAATTCGGGAGTGGGCCTATACGGGGATTCGCGGTTACTCTGACGATAGGTCTTTTGGCAAACCTTTTCACAGCGGTTGGATGCACGAGGGTGATCTTTGAACTATTGTGCGACCAATTCGAGCTCTCGAAGTTAAAGATGATGCAGTTATTCCGGCAAACGAACATAGATTTTATCGGAAAAAGAAAGATATGTTATATAGTCTCCGCCATAGTGATAATTGCCGGACTTGCCGTATTCGCTATGCGCGGGGAGAAGAATTTTGGTGTCGATTTCTCGGGAGGCACGCTTCAACAGTTCTTGTTTGAAAATCCGGTTAAGGTGGACGATATACGCGGCGCGTTAAAAGAGATAGGCCTCGGATCCGCGTCAATCCAGCAATACGGCAACGATAAAGAGATAATCGTCAGGACACAGCAAGACATATCAAAGAGATTGAATGAATTATTCAAGGAAAAATTTAAAGACAATCCGTTCCAGGTATTGAGAGTCGAAACGGTCGGGCCGGCGGTAGGGAAAAATTTGCGCCAGAACGCGACGATGAGTTTACTTTTGGGTGTGGTCGGGATATTGATTTACGTCATGTTCAGGTTCAATTTGAAATACGGCGTAGCGGGCATAGTGGCGTTATTTCACGATGTCTTTGTCGCGGTCGGCGCCCTGGCGCTCACTCACAGGCAGTTTGACTTAACAATAGTTGCCGCGCTTTTGACTATAGCCGGTTATTCCATTAACGATACCATAGTCATATACGACAGGATTCGGGAGAACCTCCGGCTCGTCAAAAAGGGCTCATTTATTGACGTCGTGAACTTGAGCGTCAATCAGACGCTGGGGAGGACCATCCTTACGACCGGCGTCACAATGCTCGTCGTCATAGCGCTTCTATTCTGGGGCGGCGCGGTGTTGAACGATTTCGCGTTTTGCCTGTTTATAGGAATGATCTCCGGAGTCTATTCGACAGTATATATAGCCAGCCCTCTTATAATATCCTGGCAGAAGAGATCCGCCGCGAAAAGATGACGACCGACCGTTTTAGAGAGATTAAACGTATCCTCCTACAGATATTGCTCTTAAATTGGGCCGTTGCCGGCGCGAAGATCGGCTACGGTTTAATGACGAACTTCACCAGCATGACCGCCGACGGATTTCATTCCCTCTCTGACGGCGGGTCAAATATCTTAGGGCTCATCGGCATAACTATCGCGTGTTGGCCGGCGGATAATGACCATCCATACGGCCATAGAAAATATGAGACATTATTTTCGTTAGGCATAGCGGCCGTTCTATTTTACCTCTGCTTCAATCTCATCTCAGAAGGCATAAGACATATGCGCAGCCCTCACCACCCCCAGATAGACATCGTGACGCTTTTAGTGATGGTCCTTACCACGTTCGTTAATATATTAGTTATGAAGTATGAGCATAAAGAAGGCAAGCGCCTAAAGAGCGACATCCTTATATCGGATGCCATGCACACGAAAGCGGATGTCTTCACATCTTTCTCAGTAATTGTCGCGATGGCGGGCGTTAAACTCGGGCTGCCCATTGTAGATCCGATCGTCACTATCGTCATCTCGTTATTCATAGCGCGGCTCGCGATTTCTATAATAAGACAGGGTTCAAGTATTCTGTGTGATACAGCCGCCATATTGGATAACAAAAAGATCATCGATATAGTATTGACGATAGACGGCGTCAATACTTGCCATAAGATCAGAACCCGCGGCAGAGAGGATGATATCTATGTGGATATGCATGTGCAAGTAAACCCCGACATGCGTGTTGACAGGGCGCACCGGATCAGTTACGAGATAGAGGACGCGATAAAAAAGGGCATTCCCGGAGTCACCGACGTAGTGGTCCATATAGAGCCAAAAGAAAAATGAAAAAGATTTGGAGAATAAAGGAAGAGGATCCCGCCGCCCAAAACCGCCTTTCTTCGGCGCTTAAGATCTCAAAAATCACCGCCCAACTTTTGGCGAATAGAGGCGTATCCAATCCTAAAGACGCGAAAGAGTTTTTAAATCCCTCTCTCTCATACTGCCATGACCCATTTCTTTTCAAAGATATGGACAAGGCGGTTTCGAGGATCAAAAAGGCGGTCAAAGGTGGTGAGAATATATTGATCTACGGCGATTACGACGTGGACGGAATGACTGGTGTCGCTCTTCTCTATTCCGCATTAAAAAATTTAGGAGCTAAAGTCACAACTTATATTCCCAATCGGCTTCTCGAAGGTTACGGCGTGAATTCTCAAGCGATTAAGCAAGCGCGCAAGAACGGCATCAGTATTATAATAACCGTCGACTGCGGTATAACTTCGTTTAAAGAGACGGAATTGGCCAAATCTCTTAATATAGATATGATAATTACCGACCATCATGAAATCATGGGAAATCGTGTTCCAGGCGCGTATGCGGTGATAAACCCTCTGCAGGAGGGATGCAGATACCCCTTTAAACATCTGGCAGGCGTAGGAGTGGCCTATAAATTAGTCAAAGCGCTCTATGAAGATAGTCCTTTTAACGCCTGCGATTTTCTGGATCTTGTGAGCCTCGGCACTGTCGCGGATATAGTTCCTTTAATCGGAGAAAACAGAATTCTCGCCAAGTCGGGCCTTGCCGAACTCAATAAGAGGGAAAGGGTCGGGCTTAAGGCCCTCATGGATATCGCAGGTTTGAATCGAAAAGATATATCAAGCGGGACAATAGGATTCGCATTAGGGCCCCGAATAAACGCGATGGGCAGAATCGGCTCGCCTCAAAAGGCATTGGATCTTCTCCTCGGCGAGGATGAATCCGGAGCGCTCGAATTAGCGAAAATTTTAAATACGGAGAACAGGAACAGGCAGAAAATAGAAGCCCAGATTTTGGAGGAGGCATTCTCCAAGGTCGAACGTGAAGTGAACTTCAAATACCACCGCGTCATAGTGCTGGAAAGCAGGAACTGGCATCCCGGCGTAATCGGAATAGTTGCCTCGAGGATCGCGGATAGATTTTACCGTCCGACTATCCTCATCTCATTAGATGGAAAACAGGGTAAAGGCTCAGGCCGCTCAATCGAGAGTTTTCATTTATTCGAGTACCTGTTCAAGTGTAAGGATCTGCTCGTAGGCTTCGGCGGACACGAGGCCGCCTGCGGTATCACTATCGAGAAGGAGAAGATAGGCGAATTTCGCGACAGGATAAATAAAGAGGCGGCTTGCAATATCGAAGAAAGCGTATTTAGTCCGAAGTTGGATATAGATATGGATATCCCGCTTAATTTATTAAATGAAGGCGTATTGGATGAAATCGAGAGCCTTTCGCCGTTCGGGCCGGACAACCGAAGGCCTATTTTTTCATCACGCGGCCTCGCCGTTAAAGAGCCGGCCACCCGGATAGGGAAGAACGGTTTCAAGATCTGGGTTACGGATGATCGTATCACCTGCGAAGCGGTCTCTTTCGGCAGGAGCGCCTTAACGCCTCCTGATGCCGGTTCAAAATTGGACCTGGCATATACCCCCTCCATCAATAATTGGCAGGGCCTTCAATCGATCCAGTTAGAACTACATGATGTAAGTACTCACCCCTAATATAGCATCTTCCTAAGTTAAAATATAAAAAAGTAAGAAAATTACCATTGACATATTTACTTCCTATGGAAGCCCTTTAACTGTGTCATCATCTGGGACTTAAGAAAATCAGTAGAAGGAGAAGAAGAACTCACGGCCGGGGCAGATAGGAGAGAGAGCGCGAGCGGGGTTGCGCCAGAAGGGGCGGAAACCGCTATCGGTAGAATTCAGAATTCATCCTCGGCGATGAGGACGCATCTCGCGCTTCTTCCCGAAGGATCAGTTGACTTGTCGAAGACCATTGTCCTTATGAAGAAGGATCTAATCGAATTTGCGCTTGCCAGAGAAGGGACCATGACGGAGGCCATGCGGCAGCAGTATAAGGTTATGAAACAAGGGTTGAGGAGATTATTCCCAATTGGCGCGGACAGCGGTGTCCTTGAGGTCGCTACTCGGGATGACCTGCTCATTCGCGCCGATGCCTTAATTGCCGAAGGCCGCAAGGTTATCATACTCGATGACGGCTCTCTCACTTCAAATCTCAATCGGGCTGATATTAACGGCACGGCCGGCGAGCAATATTGCGTTGTGAGCACGCAAGATATTCCAATGCCGCTTGAGAGCGACGCGCCATTTGTGAATTTAAACGCCATGGCGATGATGGGCGTCGCTATACTCCATTCCGACACGCTTCTTTTTAAAGACGCATACCTGAGCTTTACAGGCGAGGAAGCGCCAAAGACGCTTCTCGAAGACCTCGCCAGAAAGGCCCTCTGGATTATCCGGGTCCTGCCGCGGATCGTCAGGTTCTCCACAGACGAGATACGCCGCATAAACGAACGCAGCGAACTCTTTGACGCCGCGGCGTAATTTCGTATATCGTATTTCGTAAAAAAATAGGGACAGTCCCCATCTCGATGGAAAGCAAGAGTCTGGGGACAGTCCCTATTTTTTAGTCGCCACTTGACTATTTATATTTTTTATGATATATTTAAGTATATTGATATTTAATATACATTACTATTAAGGAGGTTGAAGATGGTTAGGTTATCTCTTTCTGAATTTGCGGATAAAGTAAATGAGCTCATGCCGGTGATTATCAGGACTTTCTTGAAACAGCAATCGACTGAGT
>MHFL01000002.1:8413-31930 GCA_001804165.1 Omnitrophica bacterium RIFCSPLOWO2_01_FULL_45_10
GACGATGCCGCAGTTTGTGATACTGGATATATTACAACGGCATGGCGAATCTAAGATGTCGGACCTGGCAAAGAGCTTGAGCGTAACTACGGCGGCAATGACGGGAATCGTCGATCGTCTCGTGAGAGAGGGCTATCTCAGAAGGGAAAGTGACCCAAAAGATAGGCGCATTATAAAGATAAGGCTCACCGCCAAAGGTGAACGAGCGGTTACTCAGATTCTTGAGAAGAAGAAGCAGATGATAATCAAGATGTTCGGGATGATTTCACAGGGAGAGCGCGAAGAGTATCTGAGGATTCTGACGCACATAAGAGACCATCTTAAGGACTAAGGTAGAAATTTTATGAGAAGAAAGATTTGCTCTGGAAAAATAGGGACAGTCCCCATCTCGGTGAAAACACGAGTCTGGGGACAGTCCCTATTTTTCTGTTGCGTAAAATTCCGTCATTGCGAGCCCCGAAGGGGCGAAGCAATCCCGTTTTTGAGATTGCTTCGGACGCTTCGCGGCCTCGCGATGACCGTGTCGTTAATAGTTATTTGCTGCGGTAGCACCACCCCTGCGCAGGATATACAGACATTCGACATCGATGAGTACATCGCGTCGGCGGCAGTGAAGAAGACGCTTCGTATAGGTCTTGTGGATTGCGTGGCGATGGCGCTTAAAAATAATTCCGAGATAAAGGTGAAGAGGATAACGCCCTTGATAGAGGATGCCAATGTGAGGATAGAGAAGGCACGGTTTGAGCCGGAATTATCTTTCGATTTTACGATAGAAGACGATACAGATTTAAGCCCTAATACCCTTTCTGGAACTACAACGACTAAGACAAGGACAGGCAAATTTGATTTCGGATTTGACGAGAAATTTGTTACAGGCACCGAACTCTCAATAGATTTTCTTAATACCAGAACGCGCTCGAACTCCCGAATCCAAACCATGAATCCGCAATTCGATTCCCAGGCCGCTGTTACCATTACACAACCGCTACTAAAAGGATTTGGGATAATCGTAAATAAAGCGGACTTTCTCGTCGCGAAGAATAACGCGCTGAAATCCAAGCAAGAGTTAGCGCAAGAGGTTATAGCGGTCCTCACCGACGTCAAAAAAAATTATTACAATTTTCAGTATAGCCAGGAGCGGTATAAGGTGGCGAAATTGGCTGTCGAGAGAGTGCGGGGCCTATATGATATAAATAAGGAGAAATACGCTAAAGGGATAGCGAGCAATGTGGAGCTCTTGGAGTCAGAAGCGGAGGTCGCCAGGCAAGAGGAGGAACTCTTCGCGGCTGAAAGGTCAATGAAATTAGCGGAGGACAATCTTAAACTTATTACGAACCTCGTCGATGATCCGGAACTCTGGAATGCTGATATAATTCTTTTAGATAGTCTGGATTACGAAAGTAAGGCGGTTGATCTGGTTGAGGCGATGAAAGCGGCGTTTGTCTCAAGGCCTGATTACGAGGCAGGGAAGATAGATTTAAAAAATAAGGATATATCGGTCATCTATTATAAAAATAACATGCTTCCGGTAGTTGATCTGACGGGGAGTTATGGCCTCAACGGCTTGGGTAAAAATTACGAAAAAGACCTCGGGCATATAGGCGCAGGCAAATATCCTGATTGGCTCGTCGGTGTTACTGTGAAGGTGCCGCTTTTCAGCGAGGAGGAGAAGGGCCGCTATGATAAATCGAAATTCGAAAAAGAACAAGCATTGCTAAATTTTAAACGTTTAGAGCAGAGGATAATATTAGAGGTAAGGGACGCTGTGAGAAACATTGACATTAAATACAGGATGAGCGAAGCGGCGCGGAAGTCGAAAGAGGCCCAGGAGAAGAATTACGAGGCCCAAAGTTCGCGCTTCTCGGCGGGATTGGTCTCGACGCTCGATATAGTTGTGTATCAGGAGCGATTGGCAGAGGCCCAGACAAATTATATCAAGGCCGTTACAGATTACAGGATAGCGGAGATAGAATTGGCGAAGGCAAAGGGCACGACGCTTATCGAAGATAATATTACAATAGAGTGAGGAAATCATGAGAAGAAATTTAATATTTATTTTATCTATTTTTTTGGCGGCAACGTTTATTACTTCATGCGGGAAGCCGAAAGAAAGAAGGGCAAAAGATGGCACAGTGGTCGTGAAGGCGATGAAGGTACGGTTAGAGGATCTCGCGATAGCGCTTGACTATGCGGGAACTATAAAGGGACAGGATGAGGCGCTCGTCTATCCAAAGGTGAGCGGTAAGGTATCGGAGAAACTCAAAGAGGAGTCGAGCCAGGTCGCTAAGGGTGAGGCGATTCTATATATCGATAGGGATGAAGTGGGCCTGAGGTTTGAGCGCGCGCCCGTCGAGAGCCCGTTAAAGGGAATAGTTGGCAGGGTCTATGTCGACATAGGTTCAAATGTAAACACCCAGACCGCCATTGCCCTAGTGACAAATACCGAAAACGTTAAGGTAAATTTAGACATTCCGGAAAAATATCTGCCGAAAGTTTCGTTGGGCCAGGAGGCATCGGTGAGCGTGGATGCCTATCCAAATGAAAAGTTTATTGGCAAGATTGTTAAGGTCAGTCCTGTTTTGGATATTGAGACGCGCGCGGCACCAATTGAAATAGCCCTCGCGAATAAAGACGGACGTCTTCGCTCAGGGATGTTCGCGAAGGTCAGACTTGTTATTGAGGCGAGGAAAAATGTGCCGATTATTTTAAAGGAAGCGGTTATAGGCAAGGTAGAGGATACATACGTTTACGTCGTAGAGAATAAAAAAGCGCTGATGAAAAAGGTCAAATTAGGCGGACGGCAAGGCCCGTACTATGAAGTATTGGATGGCGTAAAGGTTGGCGACCTTGTGGTGATAATGGGACATGAGCGCCTGCGCGAGGACGTGACAGTGGAATACGAGGAATAACAGATGAATCTTCCGGAATTTGGAGTAAAGCGGCCGATTACGAATTTGATGATTTTCTCCGCAATCATCATAGTCGCTTTTTACAGTTTGACGCGGCTCGGCATCGATCGATTCCCTGAGATAGAACCACCGTCAATCACAGTGATATCCACATATCCGGGAGCGAGCGCCGAAGACGTTGAGACGAAGGTGACGGAAGTGCTGGAAAATCAACTCGCCACCACGCCCGGTTTAGAGAAGATTACCTCGAGATCTTCCGAAGGATTCTCTTCCGTTTCGCTTAAATTTAAATGGGGGACCAATATGGATGAGGCATCTAACGACATCCGCGACCGCGTAGACCTGGCAAAACGTGTCCTCCCCGATATCCCGGACGAGATGGGCGACCCTTTCCTTTTCAAATTTAACACTGCGAACATTCCCATTCTTTTTATGGGTATAACGGCCGGACCCACCTATATGGATCTCCATGATTTAATAGATAAAAGGATAGGCGACCCTTTAAGGCAGATTCCGGGCGTGGGAACCGTTCAACTCATAGGCGGTCTCGAGCGCCAGATAAACATATGGATCGATAGGGAGCGCCTGGAAGGATACGGGTTTTCAATTCTCGACATTCAAAACGCGCTCAAAGAAGAGAACGTGCAGCAGCCCGTAGGCAATATAAAATCCGGCCTGACCGACTACGTCCTTCGCCTGCCCGGAGAATTTACGAGCCCCGAAGATATAAACCACGTCATCATGGGCAAGCGCGATTCAAAAGTCGTTTATCTAAAGGACATCGCGAGAATCGAGGACAGTTTCAAGGAAGTTGAGATGAATGTCAGAATCAATAAACGTAACGGTATCCTCATGTCGATCCAGAAGCAAACAGGCACCAATACCGTTGAAGTGGCCGAAAGGATAAAGAAGACCCTTAAGGCCTTAGAACAAAATCTTCCTCAAGACGTCAAGATGAATATCATATTTGATACTTCGAAGGATATCATCGATTCGCTGAATTCGCTAAAACAATCGCTTTGGTTCGGGATAATATTGGTAATACTCGTTGTTTGGTTCTTCTTAAGACGATTCCTCCCCAGTCTAATCATTGCGCTAACAATCCCTTTTTCACTCTTGATCGCGTTCATATATCTATTCTTGAGCGACAAGACCATAAACACCATAAGTCTTTCTTCCATTGCCATAGCGGCAGGGATGGTCGTAGATAACGCTATCGTCGTCGTAGATAACGTCTACCGGCGTCTTGAACTGCGGGAGAGGCCGCAGGAAGCGTCTATTTTTGGCACCTCCGAAATGTTCCTTGCCATCGCCGCTTCAACATTGACTACGATCGTTGTATTTTTACCGATGCTCTTCATCAGAGGATTCACAGGAATAATGTTCGGTGAATTAGCGATGATAGTTACCGTAACCCTTCTTGCTTCACTCTTTACCGCCTCCACATTCAGCCCGATGTTGTGCGCGAAGTGGCTTAAGGTTAGACCAGAGACCGTAGACCGTAGGCCAGAGGCCGGATTGTTTAAAAAGTTCTATAATACATCTGAGAGGTGGTTTAAGTCGTGGGAAAATTTTTACGCGAGATCGCTTGGATGGTCTTTAGGGCATAAAAAAATAGTTATCTTCGGATTCTTAGGCGCTTTTATCCTTAGTCTTTTTTTGAAGGCTTTCGTTGGAAATGAATTCATCCCGGAAGAGGATACGGGAGATATACGAATAACCGTTAACATGCCGCTTGGCACAAGGTTGGAAGAGACGGATAAAGTGGCGAGTAGAATTGAGGGGATTTTCGAAAGAGACGTTCCCGAGGCGCGAATCATCTTTGCGCGAAGCGGTGAGCCGAGTGGCCAAGGCAGGGCCTTCGGCGGCGCTAGCGGAAAGCATATAGTCGTCAGCGGAGTCAAACTTGTTCCTAAAAGTGAGAGGCGAAGATCTGTCCATGAAGTGGCTCAAACCATGCGGAGGGAGATACAAAAAATCCCAGGGGTGGTGAAAGTCGATGTCTCAACAGGCAATCCGATCGGCAGGTTGATTGCGGGAGGAGGAGGCGGCAAGGCAGTTCAACTCGAAATAATAGGCCATTCCTTTGAAGAGACTGACGATTTGGCGCACCGAATAAAAGATATAATGGCCGCAGTTCCAGGGGCCGTTGACGCTACCATATCCAGAGAGATCAATCGCCCTGAAGTGAAGATAGAAGTGGATAGGGAAAAGGCGGCGAACCTCGGCATAACCATGTCGGTTATATCGAATAGTCTGAAGGCTATGATAGAGGGCACGACCGCGACAAAGTACCGAGAGAAAGGCGAGACATACGATATATACGTGAGATTGGAGGAGGCCTCGCGTTCAAAACTCGAAGATATAGAGAGCCTGGCTATTCTGTCTCCTGTGAGCGGGAAACTCGTCCGGCTCATCAATTTCGCCAAGATCTATGAAAGTAAGGGGCCTGTTTCTATTGAGCGTCAGAATCGGGAAAGGATCGTAAAGGTTGAATGCAATACCTATATGCACTCGGCAGGCAAAATCATAGAGGACCTTAAAGGCAGATTACAGAAGATTACCTATCCGCAGGGCATCATCATAAATTTTGGCGGTGAAGCGGAAGAACAGGTCAAGGCATTCAAGGACCTTGTAGGTCTTTTGCTCTTAGGGATAGTCCTTGTCTACATGGTCATGGCAGCCCAGTTCGAATCCCTTCTCGATCCTTTCATAGTAATGTTCGCTATTCCCTTTACGTTCACAGGCGTAATCCTCGGATTCTTATTGACCGGGTCTACATTGAACGTGATAAGTTTTCTCGGTATGATAATGCTCATGGGGATAGTGGTGAATAACGCCATTGTTTTAATAAGTTACATCAATATCTTGCGCGCACGAGGACTATCGATGCTCGAAGCGGTTACGACTGGAGGTAAACATAGGCTAAGGCCTGTCCTCATGACGACGATCACGACGTTAGTGGGCCTCTTGCCGTTAGCCATATCGCGAGGTTCGGGGTCCGAGATTTGGCGGCCGTTAGGCATTACCATGCTGGGTGGGCTAACGATCTCGACACTGATCACGCTTCTTTTTGTTCCTACTCTTTACGCCGTAGTCGAGAGCCGGGTGAGAAAGAAGGGTTAATCGTTCGTATATCGTATTTTGATTTTTCGATATACGAAGGACGAAATACGAACGACGAGACGAGGAGATTACGATGAGCAAGATGGTTATGGTCGTTTATAATGAGGCGATCGACTTGGAGGTGATGGAAGCGCTGGAACACTGCGGCCTCAAGAATTATACCAAGATTAACGCGACTTATGGGAAAGGCGCGTCATCAGGGACGCACCTCGGCACCGACATCTGGCCCGGCAGAAATAACATATTATATGTCAGCTGTGAAGAAAAAGAGGCGCGCCAATTGGTCACAAATATAAAGGCCCTGCGCAACAGATTAGGCAGGGAGGGGATAAAGGCATTCGTTTGGAATTTAGAGGAGGCAACCTAACTCATTCTCGCTCCTTTGAACGTCCAACCTTACGGGAATCATTCCTTTAGATTGTGCTTGATTAATGCCAAAATATCGGGTATCCTTTTTAATCAAGCGCCTAATTCGTAATTATCAATGGCATAGCTGTCCAAATTAGCGCAATTTCCCCCTCACCTTAATCCTCTCCCCCTTCGGGGGAGAGGAAATTATGAGGAAATCCCGTCTCCCCTTTAGGGGAAAGGGCAAGAGGAAATTATGAGGAAATCCCCTCTCCCCTTTAGGGGAGAGGGCAAGGGTGAGGGATAGGCAAAGATCGAATCTCAAAATCACTTTGTCGACGATACTCACGGCCTAATTTGGACACAAGTGATCAATGGTTAAATTAAAAGTCACGTTTTCTAAGACCGGCGATATGAGATTCATATCGCATTTAGATTTAGTGCGGCTCTTCCAGCGAGCTTCTCGCAGGGCTAATCTGCCGGTATTCATAACGAGGGGTTATAGTCCGCACCTCAAGATAAGCATAACGAGGGCGCTTAAATTAGGGATTTCCAGCGAAAACGAAGAGGCGATATTTTGTATGAACGAAAGGGTAGAGCCGGAAAAATTTTTAATCGCGATTAATGAAAAACTGCCTTCAGGCGTTAGGGTTAGGGCCGTTGAGGAGGTCAATTGATATGCCAAAAGAGATTTTCATAAATGTATCGCCGCATGAGAAGCGGGTCGCTATATTAAAAGATAAGAGAATAGACGAGTTCTACATTGAAAGACCAGAAGCCGTCAACTTTGTGGGAAGCGTCTACAAGGGCAAAGTGGAATCCGTCCTTCCCGGGATTGGAGCCGCCTTTGTGGATTTAGGTTTGGAAAAGAACGGTTTCCTGTACGTATCCGATGTCGTAGCCGCGCCTTCAACTTATGAAAAGACACTTGCGGATGAGGCGGAGGAGATAGAATTTGAGACAAAAGAGCCAAGGCGCGACCTTCCGGCCATTTCAGAACTTCTGAAGAAAGGCGACGAGGTGCTGACGCAGGTAGTAAAAGAGCCGATCGGGACAAAGGGGCCGCGCCTTACCACGCACGTATCCATACCGGGAAGGTTCCTGGTGCTCATGCCCTTCGATAATCACATCGGACTTTCAAGAAGGATAGAGGATAGAAACGAAAGGGAGAGGATAAAGAAGATCCTTGAAAGCCTCAAACTTCCTAAAGACATGGGGTTCATCGTAAGGACGGCGGCGCAGGGCGCGAGCCAGAAGGATTTTTTCAGAGAATCACGTTTCCTTATCCGGCTTTGGTACCATATAAAAACAAAGGCGAAGCGCTTTAAGGCGCCGGCACTAATACATCAGGAGTACGACATAGTCTTAAGGGTCGCCAGGGATTTATTTGCGGCAGACGTCGTGAAATTTGAGGTTGATTCGAATTTAGAATTTAGAAGGTTGTCGCGATTCCTGCAGGCCCTGGCCCCGCACCTCAGGTCGAAGTTGCGGCTTTTTAGAGAAAGGATGCCGTTATTTGAAAAGTACGATATAGAGAAACAGATAGATAAGATATATGACAGGATAGTTCAGCTCAAAAGCGGAGGATATCTCATATTCGACCAGACGGAATCGCTCGTCGCTATAGATGTCAATTCGGGCAAGTTCGTCGGAAAAAAGAATCTTGAGGAGACCGTGTTCAGGACAAACTTAGAAGCGGCGGGGGAGATACCAAGACAACTGCGGCTTCGCGATTTGGGCGGCATAATAATAATAGATTTTATAGATATGGATCTGCCGAATCATAGAAGGTCCGTCTTTAAGACGCTGGAGACGGCGCTCGAAGCGGATAAAGCGAAGACGAAGATCCTTAACATATCTTCGATCGGGCTCGTTGAGATGACGCGGCAAAGAGTGAGGCAATCCATAGAGATGAAGAGTTATCAGAGATGTCCCTACTGCAACGGAAAAGGTATCGTCAAATCCATAGCCACGATATCGATAGAACTCATTAGGAGATTGGAGCGTTTTCTCGAGACAACGAAGTCAAGGGATGTCTTCGTCTCTTTACATCCCGATGTCGCGTATTATATTTCTAATCCTGAGAGGAACATGATACGGCCGCTTGAGAAGCGATTCAGAAAAGCGGTCCGCATCATCGAGGATGCCAATCTGCATATAGAAGATATTAAAATAGAGGAAGGTCGGGCATCATCGTGAAGCGCATTTTGGGTCTATCGATTCTGATCGTGCTACTTACGGCCGGATATTGGGGATATAAGATAAAGTCGCAGGTTGCGACCAATCTGACTTTAAATACAAAAATAGCCGAGATTACAGATAAGGTAGAAAAGGTAACTAAAAATGCCGCCGAAGGTTTGAAAGATATGAAGAAAAACGCGCGGCTATCCATAGCCAGCGTATCGGAATTACTGCAAAAACAGGGCGGACAGGAGAAACAGGAAGAAGCGGTAAAGATATTCTTAAAACACGGCGGGATAATCGAGGGCAGATTGTTGAATAAGACACAAGACGAATACACCGTGGAATGGAAAGGCGAAAAATTCGTAGTGGACTCAAAACAAATAGCCCATGTCGAAGTCATAACACAGAAAGCGGCAGAGTGGCAGTATAGAAATGACGTTGTTGTGAAGAGAACAAACGGAATCATTCTAGACGGTGAAATCGTAGATGTCCAGAACGACGGTCTTACCATCTTGTTTACCGAGGGAGGAGGCGAGATGGAGCTCGGCGTCAAAAATGACGATATAGAGACATTATTGTTCGCGCCTGTTCCGAATAAAGAATCGCGCGAGATAGAGGAGCGCTTGAGGACGCAATTTCCAAAGATGAAATTTTATAAGGAAGGAAACTTTACCATAATAACCGATTCCCACTCTACTCAGGTTGATTCGTATAAAAAGTCGGTGAGAGGCGTATATACGGAGATATATCTTAAATTTTATAAACTCTTTAATGATAAAAAAGCGCTCAATCAGAATTATGTGGTCATATTCGATGATTTTTGGGATTACGCCGAATACGCCATAACTGACGGCGTGCCGTGGTGGGCAGCTGTCGGCTATTTCGACCCACTCGACAAAACACTATATTGTTTCAACGCCTTTGGCGAGCGCATGGAGAAGATGGTCTTCGATGTAATAGTGGGTCGAACCGGCAGGTCGATAGATGAGATAGTAAAAATTATTAAGCAGCGGGTTGATGAGCGATATCATATTTTTGTCGATGCTCATGTTAAAGAACTGACTGACAGATTCTGGAATACGTATAGTTTATATAAAAGCGAATTGACGGAACTGACTCATTCCACATTGCGCCATGAATTTACGCATGAGGTATTTCACAATTGGGGCCTTCAGAATATAATTCTCTCAAAGCCAAATATAGATAAAGAAAAATTGGTTCAAAAAAAGAAAGAGTTTCTAGAAACAAATGATTACAAGAAGAAAGAGGAGCTCCTGAAGGTGCTTATGGAACTGCAAAGGGAACCGTTAGAAGAACTCGAGATGAAATCAGCGCATTCATGGTTAAATGAAGGGATAGCGACTTACTGCGCGACCGAACCCATCGGCGGAGTGGATGAGCATCGGCTCTTCTCATTTCAGGAGATGGTGAGGAAGGGCGAACTAAATCCGATAGAATTTCTCATGTCTTTTAAGATGGGAAGTTTCCCCGGCCTCTCTTCAGAAGCGATGCGCAATGCGTACGCCGAAAGTTGGGCATTTACGACCTTTCTTATGAGTAAGTATCCGGGCGAATTTATGGACTATCAGATGAAGATGGCTCAGATCATGCCTAAGAAAGAGAAGGATGAATTGGCGGGCCTATTGGAGTCATTGAATAAAGATCTGCCTGCGGTAGAAAAAGAATTTAGAGAATATATGGAGGCATTCGATAAGGCCGACGATCCATATGTCGCGAGTTATATGAGATATTACAAGGTATGGGAGGACCTGCTCCAGTCGAACCTGTCAAAGGGGTAGGGATTTACAAAATATTTTACTTCTGGGGTGGGGAGACAAAAAATTTTAGGGTGGCCGAGGTCAAGCCTTGAGGGCTTGAAAAAAAGCGGCGAGTGCTTATGGGATGGGGTTATCCCGAATTTTTATAAAGGAAAAATTCGGGATTTGCTGAAAGCAAACACAATCCCAAAATTTTACAGAGAAAATTTTGGGATTATCAGTCCGCCGAAAAGGCGGACGTGAGAGATACCCGTGAATAGTAGGTCACCCTTAAGGGTGACCTACTATTACAGATTGTAAACCCCATACGAGCCGTCCTTTTTGAAAGTCCGAAAGGCGACCGAGGACAGGACCCTAAAATTTTTTGTCTTTCCCGTTTATTTGGAGGAATACCCTTTGTGTAAAGATAATTATTATGGTATAATATAAGTCTTGTTGCGAGATTAATGACGCTATGGAGGTAGATAAATGTACGCAGTAGTTGAAACAGGCGGGAAGCAGTATAAGGTCGCGAAGAGTGAGATAATATTGGTCGAGAGGCTGAAGGCGAAAGAGGGCGCTGAGGTGAAGTTGAGCAAGGTCCTTTTGGCTAAAGAAGGCAACACCACCCATATAGGCAATCCATATCTTAAAGGTTCTCATGTGGTATGCGATGTTTTGGGAAGCGCGAGGGGAGATAAAGTAATCGCGTATAAATATAAAAAACGCAAGAGCGAGAAGAAAAAAATCGGCCATCGTCAGGATTTCACTAAGTTGAAGGTGAAAGAGATAGAGATAGCGGAATAAACTCAAAACTAAAAACTAAAAAGTCAAAACTCATGTGTCGCTTCGCGTCCTTGAATTTTAAATTTTAACTTAACGATTAGTTTGAGAGGAGAATAAAATGGCGCATCAGGTTAATGGGCGGGATTCTAATCCAAAATCATTAGGTGTGAAGGTAGCCGGAGGGCAAGTCGTAAAAGCCGGAGGCATCATCCTGAAGCAGAAGGGCTTGAAGTTTAGGCCCGGCAAAAATGTAGCGGTTGGAAGAGATTGCACACTCTTCGCGAAGGCGAACGGCAAGGTATTCTTTGATCCAAGAAGGATAGTCAGCGTTTTGGGATAGCGTCTATAAACAAAGGTAATCCATCAAAGGCAGCGTATGGAAAAATTTCTAACCGCGTTTATAGACGAAGTTAAAGTTTACGTCAGGGCCGGGGACGGCGGGGATGGCTGCAATAGTATATACCGCGACAGGTTCAATAGGCAGGGCAGGCCCGATGGAGGAGACGGGGGCCGCGGCGGAGATATAATATTTGAATCAGATGTAAATATTCAGACCCTCCTCGATTTTCAATATAGACAACATCTCAAGGCAGAGTCCGGCGCGCACGGCGGTTCGAATCATAAGAACGGCCGAAGGGGCGAGGACCTCCACATAAAAGTGCCTCCCGGAACCGTAATTAAAGACGCGAAGACAGGATTGACCTTACGGGATCTCACGGTGGCCGGCGAATCCGTCGTCGCCGCGAAGGGCGGCGAAGGCGGCAGGGGAAATTCCAGAAATCGGCCGCGCGAAAAAGGTTCACCCGGCGAAGAAAAGACCCTCGCCTTAGAATTAAAACTTATCGCCGATGTCGGGATAGTCGGTTTTCCAAACGCGGGCAAGTCTACGCTCATCTCGAAAGTATCCGCTGCGCGGCCTAAGATAGCAAACTATCCCTTCACCACCAAAGAGCCGATGTTGGGCGTAGTGAAGGTTCATGAGGGCCGGACGTTTGTGATGGCCGACATACCGGGCTTGATTGAAGGAGCGCATGAAGGCCGCGGCCTGGGGCACAGATTTTTAAGGCACATTGAAAGAACAAAAGTATTAGTTCATCTAATCGACATAGCGGGTGTTGACGCAAGGGACCCAAGTTCAGATTACGTCGCTCTAAACAACGAACTCGCCTCTTATTCCAAAGAATTAAAGGCAAAGCCTCAGATCACTGCCTTGAATAAAATAGATCTGCCGTCCGCTAAAATAAATTTAGAGAGGTTCAAAGAAAAATTCCGGAGATTAAAAGTATATCCGGTATCAGCCGTTACCGGCGAGGGTTTGAAAGAACTTATAACTGCGATTTATAAGAAATTGAAGAGTTGAAAAATGCGAATGTATAAAAGAATAGTCATTAAGATCGGAACGAAGGTTATCGCCTCTCCAGACAGGAACCTCGATAAGGATATTGTAAAAGACCTCGCCAGTCAGGCGGCAGCCGTCATAAATAACGGTAGCGAGGTTATCATGGTAACATCAGGCGCGATAGGGGCGGGGTTATCGCTTTTGAATATTAAGAAGAGGCCGCGGGATATCTCGGACCTTCAGGCCACGGCGGCAATTGGCCAGAATTATCTTATGCGCCTTTACGGCGAATTTTTCAAAAAGGCCGGATACCTCACGGGCCAAATCCTGCTGACTCAGGAAGATTTTGACGACAGGACCAGATTCTTGAACATCAGGCATACGATAGATCGATTGCTCAGGCACAAGGCGGTGCCGATCATAAATGAGAATGATACGGTCGCGACCGAAGAAATAAGATGCGGCGATAACGATCGGCTCTCGAGCCTCGTAGCTGACTTAAGCGGAGCGGATAAATTGATAATATTGACCGACGTGGACGGACTTCTTGACGAAGACGGATCGGTCATAGGATACGTTGACGATATAACGCCGAGGATCGCGAAGTTGGCGGTGAAAAGCCGATGCGACCTTGGGACAGGCGGAATGTCCACTAAACTCGAAGCGGCCCGTCTCGCGATGAGAGCGGGGATAGAGTGTGTTATCGCGAATGGGAAAGAAAGGAATGTTTTGACAAGAATGCTTATCAAGGGGGATCGCTTAGGCACCATATTCAAGAGCGGCGCTCGGCGTTTCATCGCGAAGAAGAGATGGATAGCCTATTCATCGAAACCCAAGGGCGCGCTCTTTATCGATAAAGGCGCCAAAGACGCGATCTTTAAGAATAAGAGCCTTTTGGCTTCCGGTATAGTCTCTGTCGAAGGAGATTTCGTTGCCTGCGATGTCATAAAAATAATCGACGATGAAAAGAAGGAAATAGCGAGAGGCATAGCCAACTATTCATCCCGTGAATTGGCCGAGATAAAAGGATTGAAGACGGCTAAATTTAAAGAAGCGCTTGGACGCGAGGGGCCGGATGAGGTGGTCCATAAGAATAATTTAGTTATATTGGAGAATCACTCGTGTCCAAATTAAACCACAAGTCCCGACGGAACCTCTATTATGAGATTCGATCTTTGCCTATCCCTCACCCTTGCCCTCTCCCCTAAAGGGGAGAGGGGATTTCCTCATAATTTCCTCTCCCCCGAAGGGGGAGAGGATTAAGGTGAGGGGGAAATTGCGCTAATTTGGACAGCTATGTTGGAGAAGATAACATAATGATGACTGAGAGCGAATTAAAAAGATTGTGCGAAAGGGTTAAGGCCGCGTCGAGGGCGCTCGCGCTTATCGACACGAAGGCGAAGAATGGGGCCCTGGTCTCGATGGCGGACTCGCTCGTTAAAAATATTCCTTATATCCTGAAGGAGAATGGGAAAGACATCTCTTGGGCAAAAAAGAAAAGACTTTCCGACGCATTGATAGATCGGCTGACATTAACATCTTCCAGGATAGAGTCTATGGCGGATTCGCTCAAAACAATCTCGAAACTGAAGGACCCGGTAGGGGAGACGCTCGAATCGGTCAGAAGACCGAACGGCCTTCTTATAAAAAAGATACGGGTTCCAATCGGTGTCATCTTCATAATCTACGAGTCAAGACCAAACGTCACAAGCGACTGCATGGGCCTATGTTTGAAATCGGGCAACGCCTGTATCTTAAGAGGCGCGAGCGACGCGGTTAATTCGAACAGGGCGATATTCAATGTTTTAACTAAAGGGGCCCTAAAGTTCAAACTTCCCAAGGACGCGTTCCGGATAATTTTGGATAAAGATAGACGGATTGTAGAGTCCTTGTTGAAGAAAACGGGACTTATTGACCTCGTAATGCCTCGGGGAGGGGAATCGCTGATAAACTCTGTGACCAAAGAATCAAGGATACCGGTGATAAAACATTATAAGGGCGTATGCCATACCTACGTTGATAAGCATGCGGATCTTTTGATGGCTCAGGATATCTGTTTCAACGCTAAGGTCCAGAGGCCGGGTGTCTGCAATGCCATGGAGACGATGCTCGTTCATAAAAGTATCGCTAAGGAGTTTCTGCCGCCAATGATACGCCGTTTCAGAGACGCAGGTGTCGAGATAAGGGGGTGCGCCGGGACCAGGAGGATAGTAAAAGACTCAAAGCCAGCTAAAGAGATAGACTGGTATACGGAATATCTGGACCTCATTCTTTCGGTTAAGGTGGTGGATGGAGTTGATGACGCGATTAGCCATATAATGAAATATGGCTCGAGTCATTCCGATAGCATAGTTACCCAAGACAAGAAAACTGCGGCGAAATTTCTAAAAGAAACGGACTCCGCGTGTGTTTACCTGAATGCCTCAACGCGATTCACGGATGGAGGCGAGTTCGGGAAAGGCGCTGAGATAGGGATAT
This sequence comes from Omnitrophica bacterium RIFCSPLOWO2_01_FULL_45_10, assembly GCA_001804165.1. Lineage (GTDB taxonomy): Bacteria > Omnitrophota > Gorgyraeia > 2-01-FULL-45-10 > 2-01-FULL-45-10 > 2-01-FULL-45-10-A. The sequence goes on from MHFL01000002.1 coordinate 23,341, forward strand.
CGACCGATAAAATTCATGCGAGGGGGCCGATGGGCATGGAGGAACTGACATCGTATAAATACGTCATATACGGCAATGGCCAGATAAGACAGTGAAAAATTACTTATTACTAGGGGTACGACTGTGAGAATCGGCATACTCGGCGGCACATTTAATCCTATACACATGGGCCATCTCATTCTGGCTAATGAGGCATTTTTCAAGTTGAATCTGGATAAACTGATATTTGTCCCTACGTATCTACCGCCGCATAAGACGATCGAGGTAAATGTGAATCCCGAGGACCGGTTGCGGATGGTAAAAAGCGCGATAGAGGATAACCCGGCTTTTGAGGCATCGTCATTCGAGATAGATTCGAAGAAGAGGTCCTATTCCATAGAAACGCTAAAGAATTTTAGAAGAATCTATGGTGAAGAGGCGCAGTTATTCTTTATAACCGGCTCAGATTCGCTCAAAGACCTATTTTCATGGAAGGACATAAACGAGATATTCAAGGTCTCGAAATTCATCGTTGCCAATAGGCCCGGCTATCCTTTTACGGAGCGGCTCCCAAAAGAGGTAGAGACCGTTGTCATAACGCCGATCGAAATCTCATCAGAAGATATACGACGACGCATCAAAGAACTCAAGCCCATCATATATCTGGTGCCGGATAAGGTTAGGAGATATATCGAAGAGCGTGGACTGTATAAATAGGGTGCAGGGCCTAAAGAAGAAGAATACGCTACTCTGTCATCCAAGACCCTTGACAATATGCAATGGTTCTGGTAAACTTACGTCTACCCATATATGATTTTAAATATCATAGGCAGATTACAGAGACGAAACACTGTAATCTTTTTTATTACCTTGAAATTTGACAGAGCAAATTTAAGAATTAAAAGGAGGTGAGGCAAATGGCAGAGATAGGATATTGCGTCAAGTGCAAATCGAAGAAAGAGATGAAAGATGCTCAGAAGGTTACGATGAAAAACAAAAGAGAGGCAATGAAGGGCAAGTGCGCAACATGCGGCACCGGTATGTATAAGATAGTTAAATAAAAAGAGGTTGAATCTTATAAAGTCTAAGTCAAAGGCCTTGGATATCGCAAAGGCCGCGTCAAGCAAAAAGGCGCTCGACACGGTTATTATAGATATGCGCGGTGTTCCGAGCGTCGCGGATTATTTTGTGGTGACAAGCGGCGCATCTTCCGCGCAAGTCAGGGCAATAACCGACAACATAATAAAACAGTTAAAACGAAAGCGGCAAAGCCCGTGGCACGTTGAGGGAAAGGCTGAAAGCCTGTGGGTGCTCGTTGATTACGGAGATGTAATCGCCCATATATTTTATGATGAGACGCGCCATTTTTACAATCTGGAACGGCTGTGGGGAGACGCGCCGCAGGAGCATTTTAAAGAGAAAGTGAAGGCAAGAAAGATCCGCTATGGCAGCAAGAGAAGAAAAACTTCGGATAATTAAAAGGGACCTCGAGAGCCGGATAAACGAACTGAACGCGCTATCCGAGATCTCACGGCTGATCACTTCGTCGGATAATCTAAACAAGATGCTTGGCTTTATAGCGAAAAAGATTACAGCTATGGTCAAGGCAGACATCTGTATGGTGCATCTTTTGAATAAAGGGGCCTTCACGCCGAAAATGGTGTATGGGGCGATGAGGGATAGAGATACCGCTCTTAAACTGGCTCATGTCCTGAGTAAAAGTAAACTCGCATCCCGAGTCTTGAGGACCGAACGGATCCAGATAGTGGATAACCTAATTCGACATAAGAAAGATCCCTTTTGCGGATTTTGCGCAAGAGAATCAATGCAGTCGCTTTTGATGGCGCCGCTTGTCGAAAGAGGAACGGTCCTGGGGACACTAACGTGCTGTTCAAAAAGGCCCTATGCGTATACGAAAGACGATGAAGAGGAGATATTGCTCTTCGCGAACCAGGCGGCAATGGCTGTTGAAAACGCGAGATTATTCGATAATATAAAGGTCAATTATCTGAATACGATGAAACTTGTGGCAGGCATCATCGATTCAAAGGATAGATATACAGAGAGCCACTCGGAGCAGGTCATGCGGACAGCGTTGGGCATAGCCAGCATTTTGAATTTGTCAGTTAAGCAGAAAACAATCATAAGATACGCGAGCCTCCTGCACGATATAGGGAAGGTGGGCATAGACACGACTATCTTGAGAAAGACAGGCCCGCTTACGAGAGAAGAGTGGGTCGAAATGATGAGGCATCCGAAGGTCGGCGCGGAGATTATAAAGAAAGCGGGTTTTTTGGATGAACTGATTCCTTCCATATTGTACCATCATGTGCGCTATTCCGGCGGAGGATACCCTCCGACAAGGAAGAGAAGAGAGGCCATACCCATAGAGGCGCGGATAATGGCGGTGGCCGATGCCTATGAGGCCATGAGGAGCAAGAGGCCGTATAGAAAACGGCTCTCGAGAGAATCGGCTGTCAGCGAACTGAAGCGAAACAGCGGAACGCAATTTGATCCGAAGGTCGTTAACGCCTTATTGAAGGTCTTGAGGTAGTTTAAAAAAAGTAATAAGATGCATTATGGAGCATTCGAAAGTCAACTATCATCTCTTTTAGAGAAGGCCGTCGCTTCGTCTTTGACCAGTCTCGGAATTCACCCCCTCACCCGCTTAAGTGACATCAAGCCGGAAATAGACAGCCCTAAAGAAAGAACCCACGGTGACATATCGACCAATGTGGCAATGAAGGCATGTGGGACGGCCGGGAAAGATCCTCTCTATTTCGCAAATCTCATAAAAGATAATTTGGAAAAGGCCCTGGCCGCGTCACATCTAAAAAATGCCATAGAGCGTATAGAGACCAGGAGCCCGGGTTTCATAAATTTCTTTTTAACGAAAGACTATCTTTATTCCGGCCTTTTGGAGATAATAAGGAGGAAGCACAATTTCGGCAGGAACGCCATCGGCGGAGGAATCAAGGTTAACCTCGAATTCGTCAGCGCCAATCCTACAGGGCCGCTCACCATCGCGCACGGCAGACAAGCCGCGGTGGGAGACAGCCTGGCGAATATATTAGAATTCCTGGGGTACCGCATCCTAAGGGAATATTATATAAATGATGAAGGCGTGCAGATAGATATACTGGCTAACTCCATTAAGTTCAGATACCTTGAACTTTTTGGTGTAAATCAGAAATTTCCCGATGACGGCTACAAGGGTTCATATATATCAGAGATCGCTTCCGCATTTAAAAATAAATATGAGAGAAAATTCATTGATACGAAGGACCTCAAGGTATTCAGGGAGTTTGGATTGAACCGGATCCTGCAGGATATAAAGAAGGACTTAAAGGATTTTGGCGTAAAATTTGATATCTGGTACAGCCAAAGGACGCTGAGGAAGTCGGGGAAGGTTGAAAAGACAATACAATTTTTGAAGAGGAAGGGCCGCATATATCAAAAAGACGACGCGGTATGGTTTGAGTCAACAGCGTTTGGCGATGATAAGGACAGGGTCGTCTTAAAGTCAGACGATACCACTACATATCTTGCCCCAGATATCGCGTACCATCTGGATAAATATAGGCGCGGATTCAAACGGCTCGTCGATATATGGGGGCCTGACCATCATGGCTACATTCCGCGCATGAAGGCGGCTGTAAAAGCATTGGGATATCCTCAGGATTCCTTCTCCGCGCTAATAGTTCAATTGGCGACATTGTACAGGGCCGGCCGCGTTGTCTCAATGTCGACGAGAGCCGGTGAATTTGTTACCCTGAGGGAATTGATGGCTGAAGTCGGGAAGGATGTCGCTAGATTCTGTTTTCTTTCGCGGCGGCTTTCAAGCCATCTCGACTTTGATCTCGACGTCATTAAGAAGGAATCTTCGGAGAACCCGGTTTACTATATACAGTACGCTCACGCGAGGATTTGGTCCATATTGGAGCATAGTAAAAAGGCCCACTATTCAGCAAGATTCGATTCTAAGTTGCTGCGCGAGGAGGAGGAACTGGATATTTTAAGGATCTTGAGACGATTTCCCCAGGCGGTCTCTATTAGCGGAAAGACGCAGGAACCGAATATCATCCTTCAATATCTTCAGGACCTTGCGGCAGCCTTCCATTCATTTTACACAAAACGCAGGGTTCTTACCGACAGCGTCCATTTGACGAAATCGAGGCTCGTCCTCGTAGATTGCGTAAGAATAGTGCTGGCGAACGGCCTCGGCCTACTCGGAATCTCCCTCCCGAAGAAAATGTAATTTCCCTTTTAGATAGAAAAATTTTGCGGAAAAATAGATGAAGTATGTTTGAATCCATAAAAATCTACCTTAATGAAGAGATAGACATAGAGAAGCTCTCCATGCAGCTTGTGGAGTACGGATATCGCCTATCTAAGAGGGTCTCTGAGGAAGGCGATTTCTCGAGGCTTGGCGATAACTTGACAGTGTATCCCCTTACCTTTGAATACCCGATACGGATAGAGTTGTCGGAAAACCGTGTCGAGCGTATCAGGTCCTTGGACCTTTTGACATTCAATGTTATCGAGGACCACAACGCGTGCATCATCCTTCCCATAAGGGGAATAGCGAAAACTAAGATTAGCCGGTCGTGCGCCGCCTACGGCGAGAGGTCTACATTAGATAATTTCATCGATATCGAAGTTGGGGACTATGTTGTGCATCTTGACCATGGCATAGGCAAGTATTTAGGCATGGAGAAACTGAAAATAGATAAGAGGTATGTAGACCATTTCGTCATAGAATACGCCGGCAACAATAAACTGTACGTCCCATTTACCGACCTTGGCAATATCCAGAAGTATCTCGGTTTCGAGAAAAGACCTCCCAAGCCGAATAGGCTAGGGACTAAACTATGGCATCGGACGAAGGAGGCGGCGAAGAAAGGTGTTGAAAGGATAGCGCTCGACCTTCTGGAACTGCAGGCAAGGCGCATGAGCATTGAAGGTTTCAGATTCTCTCAGGATACAGATTGGCAGAAACAACTCGAGGCAAGTTTTCCGTATCGCGAAACGCCGGATCAGGCACGCGCCACAATGGAGGTCAAGCGTGATATGGAATCTCCAAGGCCGATGGATCGGCTCCTGTGCGGAGATGTGGGATATGGAAAGACAGAGGTAGCGCTCAGGGCCGCGTTTAAGGCGCTTATGGATAATAAACAGGTAGCCATATTGGTGCCAACAACCATTCTTGCCGAACAGCACTGTGACACCTTCGCCAACAGGATGAAGAATTTCCCCGTCAAAATTGATATGTTGTCGAGGTTCAGGACAAGACATGAACAGGAAGCGATAATAGAAGGAGTGCGAAGCGGCGCAATCGACATAATAATCGGGACTCATAGGCTGATTTCCGGCGACATAAAATTCAATGATCTTGCTCTCATTATAATAGACGAGGAGCAGCGTTTCGGCGTCCGCCATAAGGAATTCCTGAAAAAACTTCGCGCAACTGTGGACGTCCTGACACTTACGGCAACACCCATACCCCGCACGCTCTATCTGGCACTCATGGGGGGAAGGGATATTTCGACCATAAATACACCGCCCCTGGAGCGGCACGCGGTCGAGACGAAGATAACTTACTACGATGAATCCGTGATAAGAGAGGCGATATTGAGAGAGAAGTCAAGAGGCGGCCAGATCTTTTTCGTGCACAATAGAATCGATGGGATTGACAAAGTCGCGAAAGCCATTACGAAATTGGTTCCGGAGGTGAAGGTTGGCGTCGGGCACGGCCAGATGTCCGAAAAAATCCTGGAAGATGTCATGATAAAGTTCATAAGAGGCGAACTCGACTGCCTCGTTTCAACGACTATCATCGAATCGGGAATTGACATACCCAATGCCAACACCATCATAATTAACAGGGCGGATACGTTGGGCCTGGCGGATCTATACCAGTTGCGAGGCCGTGTAGGGCGATTCACGAAACAGGCATATGCGTATCTATTAATTCCGAAAAAAGCGGTATTGAGCGGCGAGTCCGAGAAACGCCTTCAGGCTATAAAACGATTTCAGGAACTGGGTTCGGGCTTCAAACTCGCGATGGAGGATTTGCAGATTCGCGGGGCGGGTAATATCCTTGGCATGGAGCAGCACGGTTACATCAACGCGGTCGGATTCGACCTCTACTGCCGCCTCCTCAAATCCGCAATCGAGAGTAGCAAGAAATAAAATATTTTGTTTCAATGGATATTTTGGCAGATTGACCGGCAGGATCCCTGCAGCGATTGAGTTTAATAGGCATTTGTGTTACAATAGCGGTCGTTTAAAGTTGAGGAGGGAAGATGAAGATTAAGAGGGCGTTGATAAGCGTTTCGGATAAGGCCGGATTAGAGGATATTGTCAAGGCATTGAGTAAATTCGGCGTTGAGATTCTATCAACAGGCGGGACAGCCAATGTTATCAGGTCGTTGGGCGTGCCCGTTAAGGACGTATCGGAATACACGGGTTTTCCCGAGATGCTGGACGGGAGAGTCAAGACCCTTCATCCGAAGATTCACGGCGGTCTATTGGCACTAAGAGAAAATAAACTTCACATGGAAACGCTCGCGAAGCATGGTATCGGACTTATAGATATGGTGGTCGTGAATCTCTATCCCTTCGAGAAGACAGTGGCGAAGGAAGGCGTCCATTTGGAAGAGGCGATAGAGAATATCGATATCGGCGGGCCCTCGATGCTAAGAAGCGCGGCAAAGAATTACAGGTCTGTCTTGGTAGTATGCGACCCGGCGGATTATAAAAGGGTTATTGAGGATATAGAGAAAAATAACGGAGACGTCTCAAGAGAATTGCTATTCGAACTTGGAATGAAAGTCTTTGAGAGGACGTCGAGTTATGACAGGGCGATATTCGAATACCTAGAGAGACAGTTGAGGGGTTCGGGTATCGGGTATCGGGTATCGGGTATTGAACGAGAAAAGACGGAAGAAGAATTTCCGGCCGTTTTAAATTTAAAGTTTAACAAATTACAGGATTTGAGATATGGGGAAAATCCGCATCAGAAAGCGGCATTCTATAAGGATGAAAGTGTTGCCGAGGCAAGTGTTGCAAGCGCGGTTCAACTTCACGGGAAGGAATTATCCTTTAATAACATAATAGATTTGAACGCGGCGCTCGAGATAGTCAAAGAGTTTGATGAGCCGGCCGCGGCGATAATTAAACATACTAATCCCTGCGGCACGGCAGTGCGAAAGGCCTTGAAACAGGCATATATAGACGCATTAGACTGCGACAGACTTAGCGCATTCGGAAGCATTGTCGGATTCAATAAGGAAGTGGATTTAGATGTGGCAATGACGATCTTGAAGGAAGCCGATTTTGTAGAATGTATAATCGCGCCTTCGTATGAGAAGACGGCGTTGGAGAATCTGCGCGCCAAGAAGAACCTCAGGTTATTAGAAGTGCGCGATTTTAGCTCAAAGCCAAAAATATATGACAGAGATTACAAAAAAGTTGTAGGCGGAATTTTGGTTCAGGATAGAGATATCGCGCGTTTAAAAGAATCCGATCTAAAGGTTGTTACCAGACTAAAACCTACCAAAGAGGAATTGACGTCGCTCCTATTTGGCTGGGTGGTCGCGAAGCATGTCAAATCTAACGCCATAGTCTTGTGTCAAGGCACGAAGACCGTAGGCGTGGGCGCGGGGCAGATGTCGAGGGTGGATTCAGTCATGATCGCCTGCCAGAAGGCAAAGGAGCGCTCTAAAGGCTCTACCTTAGCCAGCGATGCCTTCTTTCCGAAGGAAGACGGAATTGAATTAGCCGCTAAGTCAGGCATCAAAGCGATAATTCAGCCCGGCGGCTCCATAAGAGATGCCGAGGTAATAAAAACGGCGGATAGGTGCGGCATTGCGATGGTCTTTACGGGTGTCAGGCACTTCAAGCATTAATTTTGATTTTTGAATTTAGCCAATGACCTACCCCGAAGCATTACAATATCTAAATTCCTTCATAAATTACGAAAAAAAGTCTGACTACGAGTATAAGAAATCTTTTAAACTCGAGAAGATGTGCGCCCTAACGGAGGCCCTAGGCTTGCCCCAAGAAGGGATCAAGTCCATTCATATCGCTGGGACGAAAGGCAAGGGCTCCACAGCGGCGATTACACAATCGATATTGAAGAACGCCGGACTTAAAGTCGGGCTTTACACATCGCCGCATCTTGTGTCATTCCGGGAAAGGATAAGAATAAATGATTCTTTGATTAGCGAAGACGAGACATGCCGTATATTGGAAAGGATTAGACAGGCGGTAGAGGGAATGAAAGATGGGGACTTCTCGTTTTTTGAAATTTATACCGCGCTTGCCTTTCTCTATTTTAAAGAAAAGAAATTGGACTTCGCCATTTATGAAACGGGTCTCGGTGGAAGACTCGACGCGACTAATGTCGTCCGGCCGCTTGTGAGCGTGATTACGCCCATCAGTTACGAACATACCATGCTTTTGGGAAATACGTTAAAAGATATAGCGGCCGAAAAGGCAGGCATAATCAAGCCAAATTCGATATGTATATCCGGTCCTCAGGAGCGAGAGGCATTAGATGTCATTGAGGATGCATGTGAACGCTTGGGGAACAGGTTAGTCCTTGTCG
>MHFL01000003.1 GCA_001804165.1 Omnitrophica bacterium RIFCSPLOWO2_01_FULL_45_10
TTTTTCTCAAGAGAAGTGGTATCGTTCTCGCCCCAATCAGAAACGTCAACGGAACTGATCGGTGTAATCTGAAATACGCCCATTTTGGCAGAACGCATAAAACCGATTTTATTGCCAGTGGCAGCGGCCATTTGCTCAGCGCGCTTCTTCGCGTTTTGTGTGGCTTCGGAAAGCATTTCGAGCTTCAGTTCTGGAAGTTTGGTATAAAGGTATTCCGGCGAATGTGAAATAAGCTCGATTCCCTGATTGATTAATTCCGTTGATTGGCGGGAAATGTCCGTGATCTTATCCACTTCATTTGATCTAATTTCGATGGTTTGGCTCAGCCGGTACGCTTCAATTTCATTGGTGTCATTGCCCTTCTCATTCTTCTTATAGAGAATCTCGGTATCCACCGGCGAAACAATCATGTCCCGTTCATTGATTCCTTTTGCCATAAGATAGCTTTTAACTGTTTTTAAGTCTTCCTGTAGCTTTTGATAAGCCGGCGTCATTTGGAGTTCACGGCGGGAAAACTTCGTTTGCCAAACTATGAAATCAGACTTAATCTTCCGCTCAGCAGAACCCGTCACATTAATTACCTCTGTGGAGAACTTTTTTATCTTAACAAGCGCTTGGGAAAGTATGACGCTTGCGGCAATGGTGGCCAGCGCAATACAGACGCCTAAGATGATGATTTGTGAATTTTTGAGAATGTTGTTTTTTTCTTCCATGGCGGGTTTCCTTTCTTCGACTCGTCAACGAGCGGGGTTGGTGCCGTTATTTGCCCGAAACACGCATGGCATCGTAATGCGCGGGGTTATAACTTCGGCATCGTAAAACAAATCTTGAGGGGAAAAGATAGAACCGATCTGGAATATTTCTAAATATAAATTTTGGAACATTTCCAATTACCCCGGGTTCAACTTCAACCCGGCACTTTTGGAAATGTTCCGATCCTTTCCGTTGAAATGTTCCGATTATGTTATACTTGTTTGGAAATGATTTCTTGAGGCAAAGATTCGATGAATCTTTTTTTCTGTTCGAAGGATAATTTATGCGTTTCTTTGTCGTTGGGTTTACGAGTATACCAGATCACCTTTGGAAACTCCGGGTGCAATTCATTGGCCATAACTAGATTAAAATCCTCAATCTTATACAGGTTGTAAAACCAGTAGCTATGAGTTTTGCCGTCCAAGCTATCAAGACCGGCAATTTCGGTAATGAGTAATTCAAATTGTCCATCGCCGTTTACATCGATGAAATCGGCAATATCAAAACCAAATGTGCCATAATGAATTTTTCGGAACTTTCCATCGCCTGTTTGCAAAAAAATAAAGATGTCGTCCCAATATCCCTGTAAACCTGCACCTAAACCATTCGTGTGAATGACAAAATCTTTGAACCCATTCTTGTCCACATCAACGTAAAAGATATCACCAACCCAAAAAGATTCCTCGTGTTCTTCGTTTAAGGATGTAATCAGACGCCCCTCATAGAAAATTTCAATAAAATCACGAACGTAACCAACGTTTGTCCGTGCTTTTTTTATCTCAATTTTCCCAATCTGGATGGTCTTTTCTTTTTCCATGTGAGTTATGACCGGTTGGACCGCAAGCGAGGAAAGATTGTTTTGTCCAAAAGGAAAAGGCGGATAGTTTTCAAGATAGGCTTGTCCGTCAACAGAAAATAAACTGACGGAAAACAACAGGATGATTAATTGCCTCATCTAAGTATTGTGTCCCTGGAACCAAGTACCTGATTTACTTGGAACTATATTTTTTCTTTTGTTCTTCCAACCATTCGTCTGGCATTTGCATTTTCCTAAAGCAGTAAATACGAAAACATACGAACCCAACGATCAGGCTTAAAAGCACAAGAAACCAAATTTGCCAACTCACAAATATCCACCCCAAAAAAGCCCAAAGAAAAGTGGCGCAGAGAATCTTTGAAAACCAAGCTCCCCAAAGTCTTTTCGCTGCAGTTTGTTCTGGGTATTTAATCGCTTCATTTCTACGTTCAAGATCCCATTTGCGGAATTTTTCGGGTGTAAATAAATCGAGCCCTTGCGTTCTGATGCCGAGAGAAATTTCTGTATTAAAAAACATCTTGCTTTTTAGATCCCACTGGTACCCACAATTCTCGATTGCATCCATAAGCTCTTCAACTTCTTGACGTGTTTTCTTCTCACCAAGAAAGGGGCTTAGAGAAATTAGTTCCTCGTAAGAAGGCCTCATTTTTACCCTCTTGAGCTTCTGGATCACTTTTACTTCAATCTGCTTAATCCTCGCTGGGGTAATATTGAAAACTTGTCCAACCTCTTCTAGCGTCCTGCAGTATCCGTCTCCTATTCCCCATCGCAATCTGATAACTTTTTCCTCTCGTTCTGTTAGTCTGTTATCGTTTATCAATTTCATCAATTCTGCTTTAATTGTGGTTTGATTCCAAGATCGTTCAACCATTAAAAAACTTCCAATTTCGATTTCATTTTATTCGGCTTTTGTCTTAATTCAATTGATGTTATTTTACTCCGTTTTTTCGAATCGCGCCAAGCTAAAAAGCGGCCAGTTTAAGAAAATACTGGAACATTTCTAAAAGTGTCGGGTTTGATTCGTTAGACCTGGCACCTGCGGAAATGTTCCAATTAATGGATCAATTAATTGAAATGTTCCAATTAATGAACAAAATTCCCCCCATAATCAGAAAAATAACGCAAACATTCAGTGTGAAGTTTATTATCGCTTCGTTGCCAAGCGGGCAAGACTTCATAGTTCAAAATCCATGGGCTTTTTTCATCTTGGTATATTTCAACCCCGGCTGTTGAGTATGTCCAATCGATCCTCATGCGATAATACTGGCAAACCAAAATAACATCACTGTTAGCCGCCCAATCATCTATCCATCCATAACACCAAAGTTGCGCGCACACGTTTGGCCAAGCATCTGGTGGAACATGACTATCTTCCCACGTGGTAGTCTTTCGCTCTAAAATTACTACGATACCTTTTTCTTCATCGCGAAATACGACGTCGGGCCTACATCGCATAGGTTTACCATCAACGAGCAGACGAGAAGCAAAAAAAGTGCGAGCTTCCATATCTGTGCATGCATCTGCATAAACCAGTTTCCAATTTGATGATATGCCAGTCGCTAAATTATTAGCGTTAAGGTGGGACGCAATTCTATCAATTTGCACATGAGCATATTGCCCAAGCTTCTTCCGATTAACAACTACCGAAGAATGCTCAGCATTTTGATAATTCGGATTATTTTTTCTAAAAACCCAATCTGCGAAATGCGTTGCTGTACCGCGAACGATATCGTAATCAGCCAATTTACCAACCGAATGGTTTGGAAACGTTAAATAACGTGTTTTTTCGTTTCCCCCAACATTACCTATTTTAGGTATCAGCGGAACTTACCCACCTGATTGCCATCTTCTCCACTATCCAAATGCTTTCGGGATTTGAAGGAAATGCTTTTTGTAAATAAACGACATGTTCTTTGCCTTCATAGACAATTTTAACGATGGCGCTATGACCCTTGAGTTCTAAACTTGCCGGTAATTTCTCTCTTTCGTTGGGATCTAAATTCGGATAATAAGAATTCATGAAGTGTTTTGCGTAATACTCTGGGTCGAACCGCCAGGGCTGATGGCCTTCATCAACCATTTTTTGGATTGAAACAAGTCCGTCATCATCAAAATGTTCAGCGTTAGGTATGTCCGCCGGATAAACAATCTGATCTGCAGAAACACTCGCCGCACGAAAAAATAAAATCAAAGTCGCCATTAAGCAAACGGTTAATCGCATATAGTCTAGGGAGTGAGTTGACATTCGCCGCCAGAACCTATGTATGATCCGTCGGGACATAATGTACATGGGCCTTGATAAACGTATGAGCCATCTGGACACAAATAGGCAGGGCTGTCTTGTCTTCCCCAAATGTATTTACTGTAAGAGGGCCGATGAGTCACAGGGTCCGAACCAAACTGACCCATTTGCGTTCTTTGGTAACTATTCGCATAAGTTGCTGTTTCAAGATCCTCATAAGCAGGAACGGTTGCTGACCGTTGTTGTTTAATAGCACCTTTTCTTTCGGCATACCCTTTCAAGAATCCTGAAAGTGCGCTTAATGCTAAATAAGAGGGACGATTCTGGCTTGGATTTTTTTTGAATTTCGAAAAATCGTACACTTTAGGTGGATTAATTTCTGCAAAAGTGCTCAGTTGAAGTTGACCTTCCCCCCGAAAACTGTACCGCTTGAAAGTTGAGTCTCTGGGTGTTAAAAAGCACAAAAGGAGGCTCGACAATGCCGCGTAAAAGATACACAGAAGAGCAGATTATCGGGGTATTAAAGCAAGCGGAAGCAGGGGTGAAAACACCGGATATTTGCCGTGAGCACGGGATTAGCAATGCTACCCTTTACAAATGGAAGGCCAAGTTCGGTGGAATGGAAATAAGTGATGCACGCAAACTCAGGGCTTTAGAGGATGAAAATCGCCGGTTGAAACATATCGTCGCTGATTTAACCCTGGACAATCAAGCGCTGAAGGCGATTAACTCAAAAAACTTCTAAGGCCCAGGGCGAAACGGCTCGCAGCCGTGTTTACGGTCGAGCGCTTTGGGCTGAGCATCCGGAGAGCGTGCAGGATCGTCGATCTTTGGCGTTCGACTGAGAGTTACAAGCCGAAACATCCTGAGAGGGATGAGCTGCTTCGTACGAGAATGAAAGAGCTGGCTGCTCAAAGGCCCAGGTTTGGTTCTTTGAGGCTGCATGTGATCTTAAAACGAGAAGGACTGGTAATGAATCATAAGAGAACGGAAAGAATCTATCGGGAAGAGAAACTTTCTTTAAGGACGAGAAGACGCAAGAAACGTTCTTCTGAGCTCAGGGTTCCCATTCCGGCGCCTGAGTGTCCCAACGAAAGGTGGTCGATGGATTTTATTCACGCCAGGCTTGCCAACGGCCGCAGGTTTAAATCTCTGACTATTGTGGATGATTACTCAAGAGAATCACCAGCCATCGAAATGGACACATCCATTCCGGGAGCAAGGGTAGTGCGGACGCTCAATCGGCTTAAAGAAACGAGAGGGATCCCCAAAGTGATTGTGACAGACAACGGACCTGAGTTTATCAGCAAAGCGCTTGATGAATGGGCTTATGCGAACGGTGTAAAACTTGATTTCATTGATCCGGGCAAACCGACTCAAAATGCATTCATCGAAAGCTTCAACGGCAAACTCCGGGATGAATGTTTAAACGAATACTGGTTCTTAACCCTTGAAGAAGCTAAAATCACAATTGAAGACTGGAGGATCGATTACAACGAAGTCAGACCGCATAGCTCTCTGGACAATTTAACCCCGGCAGAATATGCGACGCAATATCAACAGAAAGCGTTAACCCAAAACACCGAAGAACTCAACTCACAAATGGCCCAATAAACGGGGGAAGGTCAAAGTGAGAAGACGAACAGAAATACTACAGATAACATTTTTTTCATGCGCTACCTTCCCTAATTTTCATTTCGCCGATTGGAGAATGAAGACCGCTCGGCACTACCCGAATAATTTATCTCTTCCGTCTGATTCCTCAACGGGCATGCGATGGTTACCAACGATATATGAAACTTAACCGGAATTGTCTAATTGATAAGCGCCGACGAGTTGAGAACTAGGCTCGGCAACTATTTCCTTCCCAGCGCCAGTTTATAATCGTATTGTTTCTTATTGTAAAATCAGTCCTGCAAGAATAATTAGTAACTGTTGCAGGTCTGCCGCCGTAGGGCGTTGTAGTCGCGTTGCTTCCAAAATATGTAGTCTGAGGTTGAGCATTATAGGGATATACAGTCGCACTTTGATAATTGACCGTTGTTCTGTAACTTGGCGCTACACCGGGCGTGTAAACAGTATTGCTTCTGAAATATGAAATTATTTTTTTCGTGGCGCTAATTTCATAAACACTATCTGGTATGCCCCAACTAGAAATTAAATTTCTTTCTGGCGAACCAAGCCATGTATTTAGAACCTGATTATATCCTGCCGTTGTTGCACAACCAGCGATCAGCAAGATGCAACATAACCACGTCACATAATTCTTCATATAGATTAAGGGTAAGTATTTATGACCGAAACTGCTAACAAAAGTGCTAACACTGCCGTTTTGATACATTATCGGTAAGTTTGATTTTTTTCTCAACTGCTTCAAAATAAAAAAGATAAGAACGGGTGAGCGACGGGAATTGTTAGCGAAGCAATCCCTTTAGGGAAACCCGCAACCCCAAGATCCACAATTTCGCTAAGAACGTTTACCAAAGTTTACCAACTTTGACCGAAGTTATCCAGAAATTTGAGGTTGGAACAATTTTGGAGGAAAGTCAATTGACCATCTTTGACCGAGTTTCACCATCATTTACCATCAAAACTGCTAACAATTTATGCTAACAGTCAAAGTAAGGGAGAACGCACCATTCTCAATCTACTGCAGCCGGTTCCGGTCTTGGTTGCGCAGTTTGTTGCGGTCGAGGTTGTATAGGTTGCGCTGGTCGAAGTTGCATCTGTTGAAGTCCCATTACTGCTTGAAATTGCCTTCCCCAGGATACACCATGCATACTCTCATACAATTTTACGAAAGGACTGACACTAAAAAATCCGTTTAACAAAATATACGCTTCCCATAAGAGATCACATAAAGGATTGCTGGCAATTTGAAGCTTCAAGTCAAACTCACTTAATTTCTCAGGTGTTAAAGGCCGAGAATGCATTTTATGAGTATCGTAGTCTGAAAAAAAGGCAACAGCTTTTTTAATTTTATAAGAAACAGCCCTTTTAACTTTACTGTCACCTTTTTGCTCGTTTGCAAACATATACTTTTTGAGCCAGGACGATACTAATTCTTTAGACAAATTTTCTGAATCTTGACAAAGTTCAAAAAGATCAAGTGAGTATTTTTCAATCAGCGGAATATAAGCAGGTAAAGCTTCCGGCCCTTCTTTTTTTATTGTAGTTCTTGCTTTCTTAAAACCATTCACGATTGACTTTGCAGGAACGAAACGTAATCCTTCTTTTGTTGGGACACCAACCTGAGGGTCTATCGGACCAAGCGTTGCGCTTGGGTGAAAAATTACATTGTTGCCAGATAATGCAAGCATTGTAGCAGCAGAATACGCAGAATGAGGAATGAGAAAGTTTACTTCTTGAAACTTATTGCGGAGCAATCCGACAATGCGCTCCGTTGCATCAGGTCGTCCGCCCGGACTATGTAAAAGCACATCAACCGAAGAATGATTGCTGCCAACAGAATTTATGAGATCAGTAAATCCATCAACATCAGATAGGTCAATTTGATTTGGAATGTTAGGTGGACCACCATCTAGAAATTTTGTTGCATAAATCAAAAGCGGATGGCCGCGTAATGCTTCTATTTCGGCGTAACACGCTTTGCGAAGGTCGAATAAGCTTTGCCCGGTTATTCCCTGACCAGATTGAAGCAAAGGACCAATAAAATCATTCCAGTCCTGCGTTGATTTAAATCTCTTGCGCGGTTGTTGAGTGGACTCCATAACGATTGATTTCAAAGTTTAACGTGGAACCAGTGCCCGATTTAAATGCCATTTCTTTTCCTGATGCGAGGTCCGAGCGTTCAATGATATCGACGGTTTTTTTGTAAGCATCGTAGGTTTGAAACGCAACAATATTTTTGTCCACAACACGTTTTGAAGCTACCTTGCCCACTAATTTTATGAGAGATGCTCTACTCATCATAGTGATAAATTATAACAGGTATTTCAGTAGTTCTCAACAACCATTCCGCAGTTATTGAACGAAGGAATGCCGCAACTTCTTTGCTTGGTTTTGCTCTGCCAGGGCAAGCTTTTCTATATCCTTATCATAAACAGGAGCAAAATGGGCATAAATTTGGGAAATCGGAACTGCTCGCTGGTTATAGTTTTCTTCTTTCGGTCAATCCGCAAGCGACTCATATTTCTTATTTAACCTATTAAGGATTTCTTTCGTAACATCGGGACTGCTGTTCCCATCGTTTGGGCATGCTTTGGACAATCCGTTTTCTGCCATGTAGGCACCAATAACATTATCCATGTCCTGAAAAATAGTTTTAGCAGCCGCCTCACGAGCTTGTCCAAGAGCGCCCCGTGTAAGTTCGTCAAACTCGATAAGCTCGTTCTCTTTTTTTTTAATCTTGGCGGAGAACGGATCTATGTTTTGTAGGCTTCTTATCTCTTGAACAATTCTATCTCTCTCCGCCTGCTTTTTTCTTCCCTCTTCTTGGAAAGCCTGGTCAAATTTTATGGTGCGCTTATAGTTATCAAAAATATCGCCTGGTTTGAAATAAATAATCTGGCCCTTCTGCGCATTGATTTCAACACATCCATCAGAAGTGTGTTTAAGATGTATCGAAGACGGAAATCCAGATGGACTATCATCTGTATAACCGAGGGTTGCAATAAAGAAAGAGGTAAAAAAAGCTATGCAATGTACTAGACAAAAGAGCTTCAGATTTTTCATAAGGCCTCACAATTATTAATTACTGTTCTGAAATACCTAACTTCTGCATTAGCCTATTTGCTTCTTCTTTTTTTCTCCGCTCCAGTTCTGCTTCATTAAGGTTTTGCTCTAACTCTGCTTGTTTTACTCCACCTATAGCAGAATTGCTGGTTACGTTAATTCTAGCCCAGCCCGTCAGGTTCGGGCCAAAAACATATGTTTCTCCCGTTTCTTGATTGAATTTTATTAAATCTCCAGATTTTCGGTCAATAATCTGCCAGGTTGGTTCGGCCTGCTTCCATCTTCCCTCATTCTTCCAGTACGCTAAAGAAAAAAATAGTACACTTATGGCAACTATTGCTGCTGAAATCTCTAAAATTTTGCCTTTCATTTCTACTACCCCCTTCAATTTTCATTCGTTTCCTTTAAAATTTCGCCCAGCTTATCTTTCACATCATCTGAAATTTCATCTAGTTTTTGCCGCCCCAGTTCCGAGCGGAAGCGAGGAAGCTGGCACCAAATCGGTCTGATTTGGTGCCATTCGTCCTTTCGCCCCGTTCGGGCTCAAGGCGAATGGGGTGAGCGACGGGAATTGAACCCGCAACCCCAAGATCCACAATCTTGTGCTCTAACCAGATTGAGCTATTAAACGGTACCGGTTCCAATAGTGCCATCCATGAAAAGTTTCCGTTTGTCAAGCAACAATGACGAAAAAAAGTAATTCAACCATCCATTCGTGCATACGTCGCATACGCCGGACGGCGTCCCGAGGGAGACGACGTGCTGTTATTTTACTCTGCTTTTTCGGATCGCCAAGCTAAAAAGCCAGTTTAAGCGGCCAAAAGCTTGTCTGAGGCGTATTTGTGGATGATGCTGGCGACCAGCGTTTGATAGGGAATGCCTTCTTCGGCCGCTCTTGCTTTAATGCGGTTCAGGTCAGCTTTTGAAATCCTGATGTTCATCCGTTGATCTTTGCGGAATGTGTTTCTGGCAATGTCAGCATAGTGATTAAGTTCCGCTCTCTTAGGCTTGACGAGCTCCCATTTGTCGTTTTCAATGGCATCCAGAATTTCTTTTTCTTCTTTGTCCAATCTATATTTCTTCATGTCATTCACCTCCGGATAAAAATTTCTTCGTCAACTTGCGGCTCGGAATAATGGTTTTGAGAAATACACGTATGTGTGCCTAATGTCAATACACCTATTCCAGGTATTTCAAAAGTGAAGCCATATCGTCGGGAAGGTCGGATTTGAAAACCAATTTCTTTTTGGTCTTGGGGTGAGTAAAACCAAGCTCTTTTGCATGAAGCGCTTGGCGATTGATGTGCGGTGAAGCCACGCCATAAACCGAATCGCCCAACACGGGATAACCCAAATTCCTGAGATGCACCCTAATTTGATGGGTCCGGCCGGTTTGGGGCCGCGCTTCAAGAAGCGTGGCGCCCTTGAATCGTTTTAAAACGCGAAAATGTGTGACGGAAGGTTTTCCACCATGATGCCGTATGACCACTTTTTTTCGATTCGCCCGCGAACGGCCCAAGGGTTCATCGGAACGCAGCTCATCATGTTGAACGATTCCCTTCACAACAACCCAATAACGCTTGTCCACTTGATGATACTTAAATTGATCGGCCAAAAGCCGGTGCGCGAGATCATTTTGGGCAATCACAAGAAGTCCCGAAGTATCTTTGTCCAGCCGGTGGACAATTCCGGGACGAACTCGGTCGCTGAGCACGGAAAGAGATTTCGTGTGATGAAGCAGCGCATTGACGAGGGTTCCTTTCGGATTGCCGCATCCGGGATGAACCACCATTCCGGCACGTTTATTGACCACAATGATATCTTCATCTTCATAAACAATTTCAATGGGAATTTCTTCAGCGCCAACCGGCTCGTCCGCTTTCAACTCAAATCGAACTGAAATGCGATCTCCCGGTTTGACACGCGAGTGCGCTTTGGCGATGGCTCCGTTTAACTCGACCATGCCTCCATCAATCAATTGTTTAATCTTCGTGCGGGAAAAAACAGTTTTCAATTCTTTGGCCAGGAAATAATCGAGGCGGAAAGCGGGCGTCTCAGGAGGAACGGTGATTTCTTTTCTTTCCATAAAAATACAAAAGGGAAAATAAGGCAACAAACACAAAAACCAGGCTCAACCCTTGCTGAAGCGTAAGACTTAAGAATACCGCCTGATTGTTGCCGCGGAAAAATTCCAGGAAAAATCGTCCCGCAGGATACAACACAAAATAAGCGAGCGCGACCCATCCGGTTCGAAGTTTCCTCTTCCACAAGAGGAACAGAAAAAAAGCCAGCCCAAAACAAAATAAAGCCTCATAAAGCTGCGTGGGATGAACCGCGTGATCCAAAAAGGGAAACGAAACCGCCCACGGCAAATCAGAAGGCTTTCCAAAACAGCAGCCGTTGAAGAAACAGCCGATCCGGCCAAATCCTTGCGCCAAAGCCATAGCCGGAACAAATAAATCAAGCAAATCCAAAAAAGGAAGCCGTTTTAATTTGACGAAGGTTAGAAATCCGAGAATCCCGCCAATCAGGCCTCCGTAAAGAACAAGTCCTCCTTGCCAAAACTTAATCATATCGAAAGGAGCGTTCGCAAAATAATCCCAAAATTGAATAATATAAAAAATCCGTGCGCCAATAAAGCCGCTCACGACTGTCGCAATCGCTAAATCCACCATGGTTTCAGGTGAAACCAAAATTGCTTTCGCATGCCTTTGAAGAAAGAAAACGGCTAGGAAAATGCCGATTGCGACAAGAGCTCCGTAAGAATAAAAACGAAGCGGACCAAAAGAAAATAAAATGGGATGCATTTAAGGTTTCCTTAAGGCCAAATAAATAAAAAGAAAAACACCGATTGTGATAAAAGAGTCGGCCATATTGAAAACGGGCCAGACACGAAAATCCAGAAAATCAACCACATGTTGGAAGCGAATTCGGTCGATCAAATTCCCCGCCGCACCGCCCAAAATAAAAGCATAAGCAACCTGCGCAGGCCGCCTGTGATTTCTCAAAAACCAGGAGCCGCACAAAAGACATAAAACGCTCGCGAGAATCACGTAGGATAAAATTTCCGGATGCCCTTGAAAAAAACCGAAGGCGATGCCTGTATTTTCAACAAAACTTAAATGGAAAATACCGGGGAAAATGGCGACGCTCCCTTTGGGTTTTAACCACCAAAGAGCCAAATATTTTGTCACTTGATCAACCAGTAAAACGATTGCAGAAACACTAAAGAGGGCGCGCATGAATCACACGGGGGCGGGGTTAATCTTGGCGGCGGACGTTTTTTTCTTCATCCTCCTTGCACTTAATGCACAACTTCGCATAAGGAACCGCCTTCAAGCGTTTGAAACTGATGGGTTTGGTGCAATTTTCACAAACACCGTAAGAACCATCCTGGATTTTTTTTAAGGCTTCATCGATTCGGTTGAGAAGCACCTGTTCATTCGAAGCGAGATCGAGCGAAAATTCCCGGTCAAAATTGTCGGTGGCCATATCCGCCATATGGAAGGCATAACCCGAAAGGTCGCCGGCGGCATCGCGCTGGCTGCGGTTCAAATTGTCGCGCTCAATGTGACTGAGGCCGTCCGCAATTTTCGCGCGCTCCGTTTCCAACTGCGTCTTCAATTTCATGAGCTCTTCTTTTTCCACTCAGAATCTCCTATCGCCAGCCAAAAGAAGG
>MHFL01000004.1:0-6385 GCA_001804165.1 Omnitrophica bacterium RIFCSPLOWO2_01_FULL_45_10
TATGGGCGGATCATATTCGGGAAAAAGATATGCCTTCATAAGATTCGTTCGGGTTAAAAATTCGTTTGCGGAATAGATGCCGTTTAGATTTTCTCCCTCAACGCCTAAAAAGTAAGGAAGTCCCGCCCCGATCCCGATGAAAAACGCCTTGTAGCCGTCGTTTTTAAGACCCTCCATTGTCTTGGTTCTTCCCGCCAGAAAATTTACATTTATCTCGACGCCCAAACTCTTTACATATTCAACATCTATATCAACAATGCTTTTGGGAAGGCGGAATTCAGGAATGCCATAAGTCAATACCCCGCCCGGCTTATGCAGCGACTCGAAAACTGTTACGTAATATCCCAACTTCGCCAGTTCGCCGGCGCATGTCAGGCCCGCAGGCCCTGAACCTATCACCGCAATTTTATGGACAGCCGATTTGACAATCTTTGGTCTACGGTCTACGGTCTTTGGTCTATTCTTGATTTTCCAATCCGCGGCGAATCTCTCTAAATCGCCAATTCCTATAGTGTTATTTTTCTTGGCCAGTACACAGACCTTCTCGCACTGGTCCTCCTGCGGGCATACGCGCCCGCAGACAGCGGGAAGGGAATTCTTTTCTCTAACTTTTTCTATGGCCTTGTTGAATTCTTTTTCCGCGATATATTTTACGAACGCCGGGATGTCTATCCCTACGGGACATCCCCCGATGCAGGCCGCCTTTTTGCACTGTAGGCACCTCTTCGCTTCTACCACCGCCTCTTCTTCGGACAGGCCCAGCGCGACTTCGTCGAAATTTTTGACCCTCTCTTGTGGCGATTGCTCTTTCATGTTATCTTATATCTACAATTTCCGTGTTGTGACTGAAACAATCCCACGGATTTCTTTTCTTCATCACTAAACCTTTTCTGCCTCTTCATGAACCCTTCCCAATCAACTAGATGGCCGTCGAATTCCGGGCCGTCGACACACGCGAATTTCGTCTCGCCGCCCACCGTTACACGACACGTTCCGCACATCCCTGTCGCGTCAACCATATTGGCGTCTAATGAGACGATTGTTTTCAGGCCGCAAATTGCTGTGACTTCACAAACCGCCTTCATCATAATGTCAGGCCCAACACAATAACAAAGATCAAACTTTTCCTTTGCTAACGCTTCTCTCAACGGCTCTATGACAAGCGCTTTCTTCCCGTACGTGCCGTCATTTGTCGTAACCAGAAGTTCGTCGCTATATTTTTTAAGTTCGTCCTCTAATATCAAAAGTTCTTTTGTGCGGATGCCGATTATAGTCAGGACATAATTCCCCTCCGTTTTGGCATATTTAACGATAGGTAAAATCTCGGCTATACCGACGCCGCCCGCAACCAAAATTACTTTGCCTCGTCTGCCAAAATCGGTCGGATGGCCAAGCGGGCCCAAGATGTCGGAAATTGAATCGCCCTTCTTGGCACAGCATAATTTTTCAGACGTTGTCCCGACCTCTTGAAATATAATTGTAATAGTTCCAATCAAGGGGTCAGAGTCATTTATCGTAAGCGGAATTCTCTCGCCTTTTTCATCGATTCTAATTATAACGAATTGGCCTGCCCGAGCGCTTTTTGCGACAAACGGCGCCTCAATCACCATCCTGCACATCGCCGAATTCAATCTATTCTTTTCTAATATCTTATATGGCATTTTGCCTTTACACTAATTTTTCCTGAACCCGTCTTATCGAATTCGCCTTCCCGGTCTTCTCATCGATATCTAAGATGACACCGTTAAGCCGCACATCGCCTTCCGCCATCTCAAATCGGGCCGGCATCTGTGTGATGAACCTCGTCAATATCTGCTCTTTCTTCCTCCCGATCACGGAATCGAAGGGGCCGGTCATACCGGCGTCCGATATGAATGCGGTGCCGTTCGGCAAGACACGCTCGTCTGCGGTCTGGACGTGGGTATGGGTGCCGATTACCGCGCTGACCATTCCGTCCAAATACCATCCTAAGGCTATCTTCTCGCTTGTCGCCTCAGCGTGCATATCAACGATTATTATCCTCGCTTTATCCTTAATCTTATCGACATGTTCCTTTGCTACTCTAAAAGGGCATTCAACGGTCAGCATGAATACCCGGCCAATTAAATTAATCACGCCTATATTTGTGCCCGATTCTGACTTAAGCACCGTAGAGCCAAGGCCCGGCGCTTCCTTGGGATAATTTGCGGGACGGAGGAGCCTTTTTTCTGATTCAATATAATCCAGGATTTCCTTTCTCTTCCAGATATGATCGCCTGATGTTATGCAATCGACTCCGTATCCGAATAATTCATCTGCCAACTGGGGAGTGACGCCGCTTCCACCCGCTACGTTCTCGCCATTCGCGATGACAAATTCTATTTTCTCTCGTTTCTTTATTTTAGGCACTAACTCTTTTATTGCCTGCCTGCCCGGACTTCCGACTGTGTCGCCGATGAATAATATTTTCATAATCAACTCCTTGTTCGTCACTTTGCGTACTCTATAGCCCTTGTCTCGCGAATAACGGTTACCTTTATCTGTCCCGGATATTCCAGGCCCTCTTCGATCTTCTTCGTAATGTCTCTCGCCAATACGACTGCCTGCGCGTCCGTGATCTTATCGGGTTGGACCATGACGCGTATCTCGCGGCCCGCCTGAATCGCGTATGCCTTCTCAACGCCTTTGAAAGAATCGGCTATAGATTCCAACTTTTCCAGACGTTTAACGTATATCTCGAGGGTTTCCCTGCGAGCGCCGGGTCTCGTGGCGCTTATCGCGTCTGAGGCCTGCACTAAAACGGCGAGGAGCGTCTTCGGCTCTATATCCTGATGGTGCGCCTCTATGGCATGGCAGATATTCTCCGATTCGTTATATCGTCTGGCCAAGTCCGCGCCAATCTTGGCGTGCGTTCCTTCGACTTCGTGGCTGACGGCCTTGCCTATATCATGAAGGAGCCCTATCCTCTTACCCAGGGTAGCGTCCAACTTCAACTCCCCTGCCATGACGCCCATAAGGTAACTGACCTCTTTTGAGTGCTGCAGCACATTCTGGCCGTAACTCGTCCTGTATTTCAATCTTCCCAATAATTTAACCAACTCCGGATGAAAGCCGTGCAGCCCTATGTCGAAGAGCGCCTTCTCTCCTTCCTCGCGGATAGTATTCTCCATCTCCTTCTTTACCTTGTCCACAACCTCTTCGATTCTACCCGGGTGTATACGGCCGTCCTGTATCAGGCGCTCGAGCGCGAGTTTGGCGATTTCCCTCTTCACGGGGTCGAACCCTGAAAGTATGACCGCCTCGGGCGTGTCGTCGATAATGACGTCTATGCCGGTTGCGATTTCGAGCGCGCGGATATTTCTACCCTCGCGTCCTATTATCCTGCCCTTCATTTCATCGCTCGGAAGGTTAACTACACTAACGGTGGTCTCGACAGTGTGATCGGCGGCGCATCTCTGTATCGCCAATCCTATAATCTTTCGCGCTTCCTTGTCCGCCTTCTCACGCGCCTCGTCCTCCACCCTCTTCATCATGAAGGCCGCTTCCTGCTTCACCTCGTCTTCTAAGCGCTTTAAGAGGAGGTGTTTCGCCTCATCCCTTGTCATGCCTGATATCTGCTGCAGTTTCTCCTTCTCTTCCTGCACCAATGTCTCAAGATGCTTCTCTTTTGAAATCACGGTCTTCTCTTTTTCGGCCAGAGAATGATCGCGCCGATCTATATCCTTCTCTTTCCTATCGAGTATATCAACCTTCCTATCTAAGTTCTCCTCCTTTTGCATCAACCGCTTCTCTAAGACTATCAGTTCCTGGCGTCTATCCTTAGTCTCGTTTTCGAATTCGGTCCTCATCTTAAGAAGAAGATCCTTGGATGATAGTTCGGCCTCGCGCCGAACCTTTTCTGATTCTAGCTTCGCGTCCTCAAGCATCTTCTTGGCCCCGTCCTCCGCGCGCTTCACTTTCCTCTTGGCGAGATATTTTCTTATGAAATATCCGAGCGCGAAGAAGAATGCGGCGGCGATGGTGCTTAGGCCGATGTAGATTAATGTAACGTCTCTATGCATGGTATCCTCCTCGTAATAGCGTATAGCGGATAGCGGATAGCGTGTAGCGTATAGTAAAATCATACTGACTAAACGCTATACGCTCTACGCTAAACGCTAATCTTTAGGTTTTATACTGACTGATTATGCGGTGATGATTTTCGAGACGGGAATGTCGTGTGAATCTTTGGGAAGGTTTTCTACGATTTGAAAATCGAAGGCGAGCCCGATCGTCTTTGTTCTTTTTGGCAAGCAACACAGGAATCTGTCGTAATAACCGTGGCCCCGGCCGAGCCTTGAATTCTCCTTATCGAACGCCACGCCGGGCACAACGACCAAATCTATATCCTCTAAAGGAATCTCTTTTAGGTGTCCCTTCCTGGGCTGACAGATTCCAAAGTGTTGACATTCCAAATCATTCTCTCTATTCTTTATTTCGCTCGCGATCAATCTTTTCTCTTCCTTTAAAATCACAGGTACCGTTACCCTCTTTCCCATCTTTAATGTCTCGTCTATCATCGAAAGTGTGTCGACCTCGTCTTTGAGCGAGACGTAAAACATCACGCATTTCGCTTTTTTAAAATCCTCCTCATTAATTAACCTTAGCTTTATTATAGCACTTTTTTGGGATTTTTCAAGTTCTGAATACGATTTTATCTTCTCTTTAATCTTCTTTCTTATCTTTTGCTTCATCGGACTTTTTCTTCTTTTTCGCGAGAAAATCGTCTATCGCGGACTTTAACGCCTGCTCAGCCAGAACGGAACAGTGCATCTTTATCTTGGGCAATCCCCCAAGCGCCTCAGCCACGGCCCTGTTCGAAATCTTCAGCGCCTCGTCAACTGTTTTTCCCTTCACGAGTTCCGTCACCATGCTCGATGTGGCCACCGCGGCGCCACATCCGAAAGTTTTAAACTTTGCGTCTGTTATGACCTCATTCTCATCTACCTTTAGGTAAAGTCTCATTATGTCTCCACAGTTATGTAAAGTTGCGGCATCCGACACGTAAGAATGCGCACCCTCGACCTCCAGATTATAAACGAGCCCTTTATATATATCTCGTGTCGCTTTTCTTATAGATGTGTAGAAAAATTTATCATCAAACCAACACTTATGTGTATTTTTCTTTTTCGGAGGACGCTTCACACTTATACCAATTATTGCACTCAATTTTTTTAGCGATTCTTTTTCTTTAACATAAATGCAATAATTTTCTTTATGAATTCCTTTTTCTTGGACCCTCAAAAAACTGAATATAATCTTTTGCCTTAGTAGAAGAAGTCTTAGTTGATAAGCAAGCTGTTTCGATATAGTAACATATTTTGCGCCTTTGTTATTAATACAGCCGTCGCCAAGCCATAATCCACGTATAAGCGCTTTTTGTTTATCGGGAGGCAATATAATAAAACTATGCGGTAATTTTTTATTTGCAGCACCCTTACCGAAGAATTTTTCAAAAAATCTTGCGAGTCTTGCAGAATAAAACTCTATATTTATAGAATTTCGAATAGCCCTTTCTGTATTAACTTTTATCCCGAAGGCACTCTTTATTATTGATACAACATCATCTACTAAGTGTCCTTCTTTCGCGCCAAAAACAAATCCGAGCGTACCTTTACATTTATCAGTTCTGACATATCCTTCGGCCAAATAATAGCCAACCAACCTAAGAAAATCCTCTGTTATTGCTATCTCTTCAAGCAGAGATTTACTTTTAAAATCGTATTTAGGTTTCGGCTGATCCAACTTTATCGATTTTAATTCTGTCTCTTCTTTAGGGATAGGATATAATATCATATCGCCTTTTTTAAGCTGCCCTGCCATATACCAATCGGGAAGGTATTTCTTTGATTGATAAAATTTGTGAGTTAACTTGTTTGTTTTCATCGCCAATATATGGTGATCGGGGGTTAATTTAACTTCGCCGAGATTGTGAACCCTTAGACATATGAGCGGATTTTTGTAAAATCTTTTAAATATGCGAGAAACTGTATGATATTCCCCATCGTGACTTAATACACTCGTCCCATTCGTTATTTTTTCTACTACATTCATAGAACTGTTACAATTTATTAATATACCTGGCGGCAAGCATACAGGGTTTCCCACATTTCCAATACCGTCGGCGTCGGGGATCTCGCCGACGTTCCGCGGATTCCTGAAATGCTCCATTACCTTATCCGAATATTGTCCTTCCATTGTTTCTCCTCGTAATATCAAGTCAGGGATACGGGATATGGGAAACGGGTAACGTATCCCGTAACCCGTTTCCCGTTACCCTATTCTTTGTTTCCACGCTCATACAACGGCGACATGTCACGAAGCCGTTTTATTATCGGCGGCAAAACCTGTAAGACGTAATCCATAT
>MHFL01000004.1:6416-6544 GCA_001804165.1 Omnitrophica bacterium RIFCSPLOWO2_01_FULL_45_10
GACTCTCCTTCCAGATATTTGAATCCAACGTTCAGGGTATTAGGTAGTCTCTTCTCAGGATGGCCGTTGAGACTCACATATTTTATATTAGATATTATACCTTGATATAGGTAATCGCGTAACTTTTT
>MHFL01000004.1:6577-17835 GCA_001804165.1 Omnitrophica bacterium RIFCSPLOWO2_01_FULL_45_10
CGCCAGTTCCGCTGCCTTACCTAAACCGACTATCCCTGCCACATTCTCAGTGCCGGCCCGTTTTCCCATCTCGTGATGGCCGCCCTGCATTTGCGGTGTTATCTTTGTTCCCTTCCTTATATATAGTGCGCCTACTCCTTTAGGACCGTAAATTTTGTGGCCGGACATGGAGACCAGCGCCGCATTCTCTCTTTTAACGTCGAATGGGATCTTTCCGATTGCCTGAACGGCGTCTGTGTGAAAATATATGCCCTTCTCTTTCGCTATCTCTCCAATCTCATCTACCGGCTCGATCGTCCCAACCTCGTTATTAGCGAACATCGCCGTCATTAAAATCGTTTTATCGGTAATGGATCTTTTAAGTTCATCTAAATCGATTATGCCGTCTTTATTTACGCGTATGTAACTGACTCTATACCCTTCTTTCTCCAAAAATTTACAGGTATTCAAAACCGCGTGATGCTCGATCGAAGAAGTTATTATATGATTACCTTTCGTCTTCAGTGCATGCGCAACACCCTTTATTGCGAAGTTATCGGACTCTGTCCCGCCCGATGTAAATATTATCTCCTCCGCGCTCGATGCGCCTAAAAGGTCCTTGACCTTTTCTCTCGCCTCGTCTATCGCCCGGCGCGCAGTCCTGCCAAATTCATGTATGCTCGACGCGTTTCCATATATTTCCTTATAATATGGAAGCATTGCTTCCAGAACTTCCTCTCTCATCCGTGTCGTTGCGTTATTATCTAGATATACTTTTCTCATATCTATTTATCGCCTTGCCTGATGGTATTTTATCTTCTTCGCTTCAGCGCAAAGATCCTCCAGCGTCATCGATTCCAGACAATCATCTATCGCCTTCGCAAGTTTCAGCCATACGATCCTCGTAACGCAGGATTTACTTCGCGCGCAAAGGGCCTTTAAATCCTTCTTCGATGTGATGCAGTAGATGGGCGAGATATCGCCTTCCAAAGTTTTTACTATGTCTCTTATGGTTATCTTCTCGGGCCCTCTTGCCATGATATAACCGCCTCTCGGTCCCCTCACGCTTCTGACAAACCCCTCATGCCTCAATTTATTTAAAAGTTGCTCTAAATACTGCACGGATATGCTTTCTCTTCTTGAGATGTCCGATATGGGCACCGCGTCCCCGTTACACTTTAGGGCAATGTTCAATATCGCCCTCAATCCATACGTAGATTTCGTCGACAGTTTCATATAATTTAAATATTACCAAACCTGACTATTCTTGTCAAGTATAAAAACAAAATTTTTTGTATTCGATTTTAATCCATCTTTTCCAGATATCCCTCGGTAAACTTGATGATTTTGTTCATCATGCGGACTGTTTCGACAGGATGGTGACCCACTGCTGTCTCGGCTGAAAGCATAACATAGTCAGAGCCGTCTATTACGGCGTTCGCAACATCTGTCACCTCCGCCCTTGTGGGGAGGCGGTTCTCTGTCATGCTTTCGAGCATCTGGGTGGCGGTTATTACAAATTTCTTGGCTTTATTACACTTTTTTATTATCTCTTTTTGAATGATTGGGATTTCGTATATGGGCAAGGATACGCCCATGTCGCCCCTCGCGATCATTATCCCGTCCGACGTATTTATTATTTCATCTATATTCTTTATGCCTTCGCGGTTTTCGATCTTCGCGATGAGCTGTATGTCTTTATCAAAAAGCAACTCCCTTATCCTTAATATATCGTCCTTCGTCCTTACGAAGGATTGCGCTATATAATCGACTTCATTCTCTACGCAGAACCCGATATCGCGCCTATCCTTTTCGCTCAGGCCCTTGAACGTCAATCTCACCCCAGGAATATTGACGCCCTTGTGCTCCTTGAGTAGGCCGCCTACAATCACTTTTGTCTTAAGCGTCTTTTTCCTGTGCCCCGTCACCATGAGAGCGATGTTTCCATCGTCAATATAGATAAATTGACCGCTCTTTATCTCTCCAAGGGGCCCTTCGTAATCAAAAGGTATTATATTTCCCTCACCGACGTGCTTCTCAAAGTAGCGCACCCTTAAGGGTGCGCTACTTTGAGTCAAGGATATAGTATTCCCCTTTTTAAGTTCTATGGGCCTCTGGTCCTTAAGGTTCCCTATTCTTACCCGATAGCCTTCCAAATCTCCCAATATCTTTATATGCCGCCGATATTTTTTATTTAATTCTCTTATAATCCGTATATTCTTATCGTGTTGCTCGTGAGTGCCGTGAGAAAAATTGAGTCTGGCGACATCCATCCCCTCGAGCATCATCTTCCTCAAAACTGTCTCGTTGCTCGATACTGGGCCGAGTGTACAGATTATTTTGGTCTTAACCATTCTATTTTATTGAAGTGAAAGTTGGTGGGGCCTTGTTGATTTTGAATGATCCTTTGGGGGCCGCCTCTCTTTGAGGAGGTGAAGTCTATTCTGCCTCTTCAATTCATTGTATATCAATATCCAGGTGCAGTCTCTCGTCTTGTCAACCTCACACTTTCCTTTATCCTGTCCGCCGCATGGGCCGTTAAGAAGCGATTTTGGACAGCGCGTTATCGGACATATGAGTCCCGTTAGTTCAAGGACGCAGTCGCCGCAGGCGGAACATTTCTCTAAGAAAATGCCGGCCGAATCTACTGCTCCCATGAATAGAGTATCGCATCCTACGTGTATCGGCTTATCGATCCTTAAGTTTTCTTTGACCGACTGAATACCGAGCCCGCAGGCCAGGACAAGTATGGCGTCTGAAGATTCTATCGCTTTTCTATTCTTAGCGAGTTCCAATTTCACCTGAGCGGCGACGCAAGGCGCCTTCGGGATGCAGTATCCTGTAATGCTCTTGCCATGTTCCTCTAAGATCGCCTTTATCCTCTTTATATCCGCCTCGCCGCCGGTCTTGCAGGTCGTGGAGCATTCACCGCATCCTATAATGAATATCTTATTCTGATTATCGAGATATCTTAGGACCTCTTTAAATTCTTTCTGTTTTGTTATTATCATATTTATTTCATTAATTCCAGTATATCTTTCTCAAACACTTCCTTGGGCCTGAAACCGATGTAGATCTTCGCTATCTTCGACTCTTTATCGATGACGAAGGTAGTCGGTATCGACCTTATGGGGCCATACGCGTTCGAAACCTTGTTATCATCTATCAGCACGGGATAATTTATATTCATCTTCTGGGCAAAGTCTTTCGAGTCCTGGGCATTTGTCAAACTCACTCCCACTATGGATAACCCTTGCGAACCATAGGTTTTATGTAACTCTATGAAGTCGGGTATCTCTTCTTTGCACGGCGGGCACCAACTGGCGAAAAAATCGAGTATAAGAACTTTCCCTTTAAACTGAGATAAAGATGTTGACTTGCCGTTTGTGTCATTAAGGGTAAAGTCCGGGGCGGTCTGACCCATCTCTATCGCGCTTCCCTTAGAGCACGCGCCGAGCAAAACAAGCGTCAACGCGAAGATAAAAATTTTACTTTTTCTTAAATTCATAGTCTTTAGTCTCCTTTCACACGCTTCTTTCTGCTTCCCTGTAAGCAAAACTCATCGACTCCGGCTTCACAGGAAGCGAACATGACCAGAGCAGGGTATCAATGAGAATGCTTTTCTCATTACCGAATCTTAAGAATTCACAATCTCGTTTCATCACGTTTCTAATATTTAAGGCCAATACGCTTTGATCCGCATCCGTCAACAAATCTTGAGAAACTACAAACATAAGAAATAGAATCAGCGCGGATATCGAACTAGAGCCTGTTTTCATTATACACCTCTTTTCTATTTTGTAAAAGAGCCAAATAGTCTTGCGGTTAGGACCGTGAGGTAATCGGTCATGAGTAAGATTCCGAATATTATTAAGAAAATGCCTCCAATTACATTGATGGCGCTTAAAATCCGTTTAAACCGATTGAAGAAAGACACGAAAGAATTTATAGCGAGCGCCGTAAAGAAAAATGGGACTCCCACCCCTATTGAATAAATGGTTAAGAGTTTCGCGCCCTCTGTGACGCTTGCCTTGGCGCCGGCCAACACAAGTATCGAGCCCAAGATTGGCCCCGCGCATGGCGTCCACGCGGCCGCGAATGTCACGCCTATCAGGAACGACCCGAAGTAAGTCGCGCCTTTCGCGGGGAGATTGAATCTCCTCTCTTTCGCGAGAATTGCTAATTTCAAAACGCCCAAAAGATACAAACCAAAGACCGTTATGAGGAGGCCTCCCAGAATCCTTATTATTCTCTGATATGCGAATAGTGTCCTGCCGATGAAACTTGCCGTGAGGCCGAGTAAAACGAAGACGATGGAAAAGCCTAATATGAAAAGGAGAGAATTGATGACAACTTTCCTGCGCACCTCAAATCTCTTGTCCGATTCCTTTAGTTCCCCAAGAGATACGCCTGTTATGTAGGCAATGAAGGACGGTATCAAAGGAAGTAGGCACGGTGACAGAAAAGTCAAAAGCCCCGCTCCAAAAGCCGCTATATATGTTATGTTTCCGTTCTGCATAATATTATTACCGGGTTACTCTAATCTTTATTATCTCGACCTCTTCTTTGAGCGACGCGAGCGTCTCCATTATCACTTTCTGATTTTTCAATATCTCATCGAGTTTCCTGTATATTCCGTAATCGGAACCCGGGCCTTCAGCGGCCGTCCCCTTGACCGAAATTAAAAGAACGCTGGCTCCTATAATTGATATGAGCAATAAAATAATAATGCCGAGATTCTTCATGACCCCCTCCTCTTCTCATACTTAAAGTATAACATATATTTAATCAAACGTAATGTAAAGCGGCTAATTCTCTTTTTTTATGACTTTTCTCCTCTTCCCCTTCCTCCCTCATTTCTCACGATGCCGGCCGATTAACTTAACCACCTCCATGGCCCACAAAGGAAATGATGAGATTGCCACCACTAAAACCCAATCGAATAGGCCGAGGGGTTCGGTCTTAAAAACTTTCTGTAAAATCGGCACGTAGACCGCGGCCATCTGCAGGAGAAATGATATGCCCGTCGCGAGGATTAGTTTCTTATTTGTGAATATGCCTATCTTAAATAAAGAGATTGTCATATTGCGGCAGTTGAACGAATGGAACAACTGACTGCATGAAAGGACGACGAATGCGGCGGTTCTTGCGCGGACGATCCCCTCATTTTCTATGAATAGAACGAACGCGAAGGCCGAAAGACTGCATAACGCGATAAAGGCGCCCTGAGCCAGCATCAGGAAGGCGTTATTTTTCGTAACGACTCTTTCGTTTACCGGCCGTGGCGGACGCTTCATTATGTCAGGATCGACCGGATCAACGCCCAGGGCCAAGGCGGGCAGTCCATCCGTAACAAGATTAACCCATAGGATGTGAATCGGTAAAAGCGGAATGGGCAGCCCGATTAAAGAGGCGGTGAACATGACGAGTATCTCGCCGGCATTGCAGGATAGAAGATAGTGGACGAATTTCTTTATATTATCGTATATCCCTCGTCCTTCCTCAACCGCCGCGACAATGGAGGCGAAATTATCGTCTGTTATCACCATGTCTGAAACCTCTTTAGTAACATCGGTTCCGGTTATGCCCATGGCCACACCGATATCCGCCTCTTTTACCGCCGGAGCGTCATTTACGCCGTCGCCTGTCATGGCAACAACCTCGCCAATTTTCCGCCAGGCGCGCACTATCCTTAACTTATGCGCCGGTGAGACCCTGGCGTAGACGGGTATTTTCCGAACCTCTTTATAAAACTCTTCATCGTTTATAGCATCCAGCTCCTCGCCTGTAAGGGCGAGGGAATCCTCTTTGAAAAACCCGAGTTGGCGCGCTATTGCCACTGCCGTATTCTTGTGGTCGCCTGTTATCATTACGGTCCCGATGCCCGCCGTGACGCATTCCTTTATTGATTGTTTTACCTCTTCTCTCGGCGGGTCGATCATGGCGATGAGCCCGAAGAATGTGAGTTCTGTCTCTATCGATTTTGCGTCATAAGTTTTAGGCGCACTTTGGAGATCCCTATAGGCGACCGCCAGAACCCTCATCGCTTTATCGGCCAGTTCCGAATTAATCTTCAAAATTCTCACCCTATCCGCTTCCGACAAACTCTTTCTCGAGCCCTTCTCCTCTATTAATGCGCAGTCTTTTAATAAGACATCGGGCGCCCCCTTCACGAAAGCGGCATATCGCGAATCTATCGATCTTACTATCGTCATCTTCTTTCGTTCAGGATCGAAAGGAACCTCTTCGACAAAAATTAACTTTTTCTCCATCTCCCCTTTGTCGATCCCGGCCTTTCTCGCGGCCGTGAGCAATGCCCCTTCGGTTGGGTCACCCAATATTTTATATGCGCCCTCCTCTTCGACGAGTCGGGCGCTATTACATAAGACGCTGATCGTGAGCGCCTTGCTTAGCCCGGGATGATCCTGAATATTCGCTTTTTTCCCCCCGAGCAGGAATTCGCCGCTCGGCGCATATCCAACGCCGGTCAGTTCAAATAATTCACCATCAGCGTATATTGACTTTACGGTCATCTCATTCTTTGTAAGGGTGCCTGTCTTATCCGAGCAGATGACTGTGGCCGAACCCAACGTCTCGACTGACGGCAATTTTCTTATCAACGCGTGCCGTCTCACCATCCTCTGGACGCCTAAGGCGAGGGCAATCGTAACGACAGCAGGAAGCCCTTCGGGGATGGCCGCCACAGCAAGACTCACGGAGGTCAGGAACATGTCGAGCAGTTTGCCGCCCCTTATTACGCCGATGAGAAAGACAAGGCCCACCAAAACGAAACATAACCAAACTATCCACTTTCCGAACTCCTCCAATTTCTTTTGTAGAGGCGTTGATTCATCTTTTATCTCCTGGATCAGACCAGCGATGGCCCCGAACTCTGTCTTCATTCCCGTATCTGTAACTATGGCCCTTGCCTTGCCTGAAGCTACCTGGGTCCCCATGTAGACCATGTTCGCCCGGTCGGCCAAAGGATACTCTTTTTTTTCCTCAAGAACCATTGATATCTTCCCGACAGGCGACGATTCGCCCGTAAGGCTCGCCTCCTGTGTGGTGAAATTGCCTGTCGCGTAGGTGATGCGGCAGTCTGCCGACACAATATCACCTGATTCCAACTCCAGAAGATCGCCCGGGACTATTTGGGAAGAAGGTATTACGGAAAGAGTTCCGTCGCGGATGATTTTAGAGGTGGGCGAGGTCATCTTCTTCAATGCGGCGAGCGACTTCTCAGCGCGGTATTCCTGGAAAAAACCCAGGACAGCGTTGAGTATGAGTATCGCGATTATGGCGAGCGCGTCTATCCATTCCTTTAAGAAGCCGGAGATAAGCGCGGCCCCTATTAAAACCCATACGATGAAATCCTTAAACTGCTCTAAAAAAATAGAAAAGGCCGTTCGGCCCTTTTTCTCCTTTAATTGATTGGGGCCGAACTTTTCAAGCCGGGACTTCGCTTCAGCGCTAGAGAGCCCCTTTTGAGCGTTTGTAGAAAGGGTGGATTCGACTTGGTCTATACTTAAATGCCACCAGCGGTTCATCTTTCAATCTTTCTTGACCCGCGGAGGATCCCGAAGTCGCCTTTCCAGATGACGTAAAAGGTGGGAATTATTACTAAAGAAAGAATGAGAGCCGAGAATAATCCGAATATTATCGGCACCGTATAGCGTTTTAAAAATTCGGCGCCTATGCCTGTTGCCCACATGGCGGGCATGAGGCCCAATATATCCGCGGAGCAGGTCATGATCGCCGGCCTAAGAGCTCTCGACGCGCCTGTCTTTAGCGCCTCATATAAATCAGGCATCGTCTTTATCGTCCCATCTGCCAAGGCCTTCTCATAACTTAGAGTCATATATGTCGTAATGAGGGCCGAGAGGGCCGCGCCTATGCCGACAACCTCCATCATGCCTGCCCAGACCGCGATGGACATGTTGAAGTTGAGGAGCCGTATGCTCCAGATGGCACCGACAGCGGTAAACGGCATCGCGAGGATTATGAGGAGCGTGGAGACAACAGATTTAAAATTGAAATAATAAATCAGGAAGATAATAAGAAGCGTGGCCGGGATGAAGATGCCGAGCCGCTTTCTTACGCGCTCCATGTACTCATACTGGCCGCTCCACGTAATACTATAGCCCAACGGCAATTTGACTTCTTTCGATACGGCCTTCTTGGCGTCCCTCACATATCCGCCGATGTCCCTGCCCGCCATATCGACATAAACATATCCTGAAAGCATTCCGTTCTCATCCCGTATCATCGCCGGGCCAAGCGTTAGTTTTATATCCGCAAGTTGTTCCAATGGAACCTGGGCGCCTGACATCGTTGGAATGAGGACACGTTTCAATTTTTCTAAATCGTCTCTGAGTTCGCGCGGATACCTGACGTTTATCGGATACCGCTCCCTTCCCTCAACTGTTGTGGATATATTTTCTCCTCCGACGGCGGACATTATTACCATGTTCACATCATCGATGGTCAAGCCGTATCGGGCGATTTGCTCTCGTTTCAAATCAAAATCTACAAAGTATCCACCTGCGGTTCTTTCAGCGTAGACGGATCGGGTCCCGGGCACGTTCTTCAGGGCCATCTCCATGTGAGCGCCTATCTTCTCTATCTCTTTCAGGTCGGAGCCGAATATCTTTATGCCTACGGGCGTCCTCACGCCTGTGGTCAACATGTCTATGCGCGCCTTTATCGGCATGGTCCAGGCATTCGACACTCCCGGAAACTGCATCGATTTATCCATCTCGGCGACAAGTTCATCGAACGTGACGCTTCGTTTTATAAATGGAATAAATTTTAAGATAGGAACCTTTCGCCATTGACTTCTGGGCTTCAATATCGCGGTGGTCTCCATCATCGAAAAAGGCGCGGGGTCAGTCGACGTCTCGGATCTACCCGCCTTGCCGAAGACCCTCTCGACTTCAGGGAAACTCTTCAATATCTTATCCTGGGTCAGCATGAGTTTTGCCGCCTCGGTCACTGAGATGCCGGGAAGGGTTGTCGGCATATAAAGGATGCTCCCTTCATATAAGGGCGGCATAAATTCAGAGCCCAGCGACATGAATATAGGTATGGTCAAAAGAACTATGAGAATCAGGATCATCACTGTGGCTTTACGATGAACGAATGTCCAGTCAAGAATCTTTCTATGGTATATAGCCAAGAACCTTGACGCGAAATGGTCTTCGAGGGACCGGCCCTTCGTCTTACGAAGGAATATCATTATTAACGCGGGCACGAGCGTAATGGAAAGGACGGCGCCGAAGAAGACCGAGAATATCTGGGTCGCGGCCATTGGCTTGAAGAGCCGGCCCTCCTGACCGATGAGACTGAATAGAGGAATGAATCCGATGACGGTCACCATGAGCGAGGAGAATATCGGAGGTCCGGCCTCTTTCATCGCCTCTATCATGACGGCCTTGCGCTCGCCTTTTATTTTGCCCTGAGATAATTCATACAATTTCGAATGGACGTTCTCGACCAGTACAACGCCTACGTCCACCATGTCGCCGACAGCAAGGACTATGCCCATGATCGACATGATGTTCACCGTAAGACGCAAACCGCCCATAGGGATGAACGCGATCGATACCGCTACAGGGAGGAGGATAATAGGCATCAGCGCTGATGGAATATGAAGAAGGAAGAATATGATCATGGCCGCGACTATCAAGAAATCCTCGATCAGGACCTCGTTTATCGTATCTATCGATTTTCTTATAAGTTCTGTCCTGTCGTAAGTAGTTACTATTTTCACGCCTTCGGGCAGGTTAGGCGTTATCTCTTTTATCTTGTCTTTTACTCTATCAATGGTCCTTAAGGCGCTTTCTCCGTGACGCATCACCACGATGCCGCCGACAACGTCGCCTCTCCCATCCAGGTCCGCGATGCCGCGCCGTATGTCGGGCCCTAAAACAACATTTGCTACATTCTTAACGAGAACCGGCACCCCTGTCTTCTCATCGATTCCTATAACGATCTCCTCGATGTCCTTCGCTGATTTCGCGTAACCCCGGGAGCGGACCATGTATTCGGCTCCGGAGAGCTCAACGAGACGTCCTCCGACGTCGTTATTGCCATGTCGAATTGCCTCAACCACTTTCATTATGGATATGTTATAAATGAGCAGTTTATTCGGGTCAACGTTCACCTGATACTGCCTTACGAACCCGCCTATAGGCGCTACCTCAGCGACACCGGGAACACTCTGTAGATAATAACGCATGTACCAGTCCTGAAACGTCCGAAGATCGGCGAGGGAGTGTTTGCCTGTCTCATCAACAAGCGCGTATTGAAAGACCCACCCCACGCCTGTCGCGTCGGGTCCGAGTTCTGTGCTCACCCCTTTCGGAAGACGCGGTGTAATTTTTGAAAGATACTCCAGCGTCCTCGAGCGGGCCCAGTAGATGTCTGTCCCGTCTTCGAATATCACGTAAATAAAGGAATAGCCGAAGTCGGAAAAACCCCTGATCGCCTTGACCTTTGGCGCGCCGAGAAGGGCGCTTATTATCGGGTATGTGACCTGATCCTCTATGATATCCGGAGACCGATCCCAGCGGGAGTAAATGATGACCTGCGTGTCGGATAAGTCGGGTATGGCGTCAAGGGGGAGATTCCGCATCGTATATATGCCCCCGAGCGCCGCGGCCGCGACCAATACAAAAACGATGAATTTATTATTGGCGCAATATTCTATGATCTTTTCTACGAATTGTCTCATAATAAAATTCTATTGCCCATGTTTATGCGTTTCTTCCCCTAGAGCGGATTTTAATTTTGATTCTGAATCTATAAGGAAGGTGCCGCTCGTTACCACAATATCGCCTTCGGTCAAGCCCTCTAGAACCTCATAATAACCTTCTGCCTTCTGTCCTATCTTGACCTCCCTCGATTCCAGCAAATCGCCTTCTCTTGATATATAAACTATCTTCCTTAATCCTGTGTCAAGTATCGCCCCCTCGGGCACGGCGAGCCTCGACCCCATATCTATCTTGATATTTGCGTTTACGAACATCTGGGGTTTAAGTTTACCGTCGCGGTTTTCCACCTCCACCCGTATCTGATTCGTCCTCGTTAAAGGATCCAATACGGGATAGATGGACCTGATAACTCCACGGAATGTCTCGCCCGGATACGCGACTGCCTCTATCTCTACATCTTGCCCCGGGCTCATAAGCCCTATCTCATATTCGTAGACAGAGATATATGCCCATACCCTGTCTTCCTTGCCTGGAAGATAAAGGCCCGTTTGAGCGTTGCGTTTATTC
>MHFL01000005.1:0-13163 GCA_001804165.1 Omnitrophica bacterium RIFCSPLOWO2_01_FULL_45_10
AAAATACAGGAGGGATTAATTATGAGCGGAAAAAGTATTAATGAGACAAAAGTAGATAGATTTAAGAGAGTCGCATCTCGCAGAACCCAGAACGTGTTGGACGCTATGCGTAAATTGGGCAATTGCTCTAACAAAGGTATATATAATTACACTGATGAAGAAGTGATGAAGATATTTCACGCTATCGAACAAGAGCTCAAAAGGGTTAAGATATTATTTACGACTAAGTCAAAGAATAATACCTTTAGCTTATAGGGGGACATTATGGATAATAACGCCATCAAAAAACTTTGTTTTGATTTGGTTAATGCTCCCTCTGAAGAGCAAGTAGCAAAGATTATTGAGAAAAACCCTATTTTAAATAATGGTGATAATTGGAGGCATTACGGTGATGTCCCTAATAATCTTGGAACCGTTACCGGACAATCCCCCCAAGCTGTTCCCTCTCTAATAGAGAAAATAACAAATTCCATAGATGCGCAACTTATTAAAGCTTGCCGTATTAAAGGTAAGAATCCAGAAGGTTCAGATACTCCACAATCAATGGAAGATGCTGTTGAAGAGTTTTTTGGATTGAATGATGCGATTTACAATGACCTCTCAGATGCCAAGAGGAGAGAATTAGCCTCAGATATTCAAATTATAGCTGAAGGTTTCAAGACAGCCCCCAATATAATTATTTATGATAATGGAGAAGGGCAACATCCCCAAGATTTCCCAAATACATTAGTTTCTCTTAATAAAAATAACAAAAGAAAGATTTTCTTTGTTCAAGGTAAGTATAATATGGGAGGAACAGCTGTATTGCCGTTTTGTGGCAATAATAGATATCAGCTTGTAATATCAAAGAAAAATTTGGGCAATAAAGAGAATAATTTATACGGTTTTACCTTAGTGAGAAGAAATCGCGGATTTGGGGAGAGCGTAAAGGTGTCTTGGTATGAATATTGTCTAAATGAAGATGGTAGGATCTTTGAGTTTTCCAGCCAGCCGCTGGATTTAAAACTTTTCCGTAGAAAATTCGATGGGGGAACTTATATAAAACTCTTTAATTACGATTTAAGGAATCCTTCAGATATTACGCTGGACCTTTGGCGCGAACTGAACAGGTATCTTTATAAACCTGCTCTTCCCATTATGCTTTACGAGGAAAGATTCAAAAAAGGTCACACGCCTTCTAAGGTGATGCATGGCAATAGAATGAGATGCTTTCTAGATGCAAGAGAGAGCGTTGAGAAAATATTCTCACTAAGAATTAAGTCGGATAAGGTAGAATATCCGATTGAAGTATTTGTGTTTAAAAAAGAAGTTGAGACACGAGATTTTATAAGGGACATGGCTTTGGTGTTTAACGTTAATGGTCAGGTGCAACATTCGATTGACAATAGGTTTGTCGGTCAGGACCTAAAAAAGGCGTATTTAAAAGGACACGTATTAATAAGCGTGGATTGTTCAGGTATGCCCAGGGAATTACACGAAGATATATTTATGTCCTCTAGGTCGCAAATGAGAGATAAGATTGAGTTCAGGAATTTATTGGATAATATCACAAAGGAATTGAAGGATAACGATTATCTTACTAATCTAGATGAACAGTGGCGGAAAGAAGAAATATTTCAAAACCCTAAGGATGAAACGTTCCTTAAAAATATAGTTGGTAGGTTATTGCGTCTTGCGGGTGGGGTGATAGGGCGGGAGCTAGCCAAGGTTAAAAAAGAGATTGAAGAAAAAAAAGAAAAGTTTACCGGGAAAAGATACCCAACATACTTTAGATTTAAAGACCTTCGGCCCGGAAATATAAAAATGT
The DNA here is from genome assembly GCA_001804165.1 of Omnitrophica bacterium RIFCSPLOWO2_01_FULL_45_10. Taxonomy (GTDB): domain Bacteria; phylum Omnitrophota; class Gorgyraeia; order 2-01-FULL-45-10; family 2-01-FULL-45-10; genus 2-01-FULL-45-10-A. Next base: position 1,808 of record MHFL01000005.1, read on the forward strand.
TACCGCAAAATGGTGAATGCAAAATTAGTATTGAGACTGATGTGGAAGACGAATATTTAATTCGTCCACATGATAGAGGTGAATTAAAGATAAAAATACTTAGACCTTATGGTGGTGGTGATGGAGGCGGAGGTGATGGCGAGTATAGCCAGGAGCTTGATGTCAACACTGTGGGTCCATGTGAGGGAGAGGTTAAGTTAAGAGTAAAAGCGAAAAAAGAATTACCCATAGGGGAAAAGGTACCAATTGATATAGAAATGACTTCTCCGGATGGTCCCCATACACTGACAGCTTATATTGTGATTGATAAACCCCATGGAAAGTCAAAAGAACAAGATGCTAACAAGAAGAAAGAATATTCCCTGCCTGAGCTTATTGAAGTCTATAAAGAAAAGGGAGACGGCACCCCTTGTAAGTGTTGGGAAGACTATGATTGGAGCGAATTAGACATATGCAAGCTCCACGAATCTAGTAGAGAAGACTCGTTAATTGATGCGATAGCAGTTAATATGAGCTCTTTGGAATTGGACAAATTCATCAGAAGTAGAAAGATTGTTGGTAAACAAATCGAGGTTGTCCAGAGGACATATAAAACCTCTGTTTACTTAATGTCTTTAGTTTTCTATTACGAACTCTATCAGAGGTTGAAAAAAGATGAAGCAATGGATAAAAATGACGATGAAAGATTGCAGTATGAGCCTGCCGAGTTGGTATCGTTTACCATGAAAGGATTGGCGAAGATTTTGTTGCACATAATGGCCAATGAGAGCCTGCTTAAAGAATTTGAAGCAGTTGAGGAGTAACTTTATCTGTGGCAGGCTATTCTTATCGGGGCGAAGAATAAACGCCGCATCTTCATTTAAAGGAGAAAGTATAGAATGGAAGGCGGAAGAATACTAAGGAATTCCCAAATTATTATTTTAGGAATCTGTATCGCAGCAGCGACTATTGTATCAAGCGTGATTCTGTCACAAGGGTTCCTAAAAGTAATGAAGTTTACGCGAGAACAAATTACCGTAACCGGATCAGCGCAGAAGAATATAAAAAGCGATTATATTATTTGGTCAGGTTCATTTTCCCGGCGCGAGTCAGATTTAGCTACCGCTTACAAAAAATTGCAGGATGATCTGACAAAAATAAAAGCATATCTTATATCAAAGAGTGTTAACGAAAAAGAAATTATCGTGTCTCAGATTTCTACAACTACGGTTTATAAAAAGAACGAAAAAGGTAACGATACAAATGACATCCAAGGTTATCTTTTAACCCAAAATGTGGAAATTAGGTCGGGAGATGTGGATAAGATTACACAGATTTCTCGTGAGTCTACGGAATTAATCAATCAAGGAGTGGAGTTTGTTTCTGGAGCTCCGGAATACACTTACACTAAACTTGATGAACTTAAAATAGAAATGCTTGCCAAGGCTAGTGAGAACGCTAAAGAAAGGGCCGCAAGTATGGTTAAAGCCACTGGTAATAAAATAGGTTTTATGCGGTCAGCTAGAATGGGTGTTTTTCAGATAACGCCAATTAGCTCAACGGAAGTATCGGATTGGGGCGTTAATGACACGAGTTCACTAGAGAAGAAAGTAACTGCCGTGGTGTCAGCTAGTTTTGCTATCGAATAGAGTTTTTCATACAGTAAAAACCTCTCTTTTCTCATCACCCGCCATCGAGTTTTAAAAAACATCATACATAAAAGGCTCGGCATGCCGCACCGCCGAGTTTTTTATTTGTTGATTGCGGCATAGCGGACGAGCCCATCTTAAAAACAAATAATTTTTTTGAGTGTCAACGGAACTTGAAGCGAGGACGCTTACGGCTGGGGCTGCCGCCACCCAGCCCCAGCCGCAAGCCGAGTCGAACACGCACTGCATTAGCTGGAAGCGAGCGGCCTAGCGAGCGCCAAAGGAGCCCCGCTCCCAAGCGGGGCGACTGATGTAAGCGAGATACGCAAGCGCCCCAAGGCGCGGTGCCTATAGATCTTTCTTCTTGCAACCGTGAATAGTATTGGGTAAGATTAGAGCGATGGTTTGAGAGGAATTAAAACTGGGGAGCCAGTTTGAAGAAAAGCCATCATAAAAGTGATGGCTTTTCTCTTGTAGGGAGAGCCAAAGTTACAACTTGATAGATAGTAGGAATTTGATCTGCAGTGTGTATCTTTTTAGGATGGTACCGAATTACTAGAATTGCTTTAGCGTGTCTTTTCGATATTCATCATCGGGCATTTCATTCCGCCCCCCATCGGGCACTGCGTCTTATCTTTTTCGCATTTCTTCCAGATGGTCTTCAATTTTTCCTTCTGCTCTTTCGTCAAGATGTTCTTTAACGCACCGTATGCGCCTATTAAAGATTTCGACTTATCTTTCTTCAATTCATATTTCTGGTCGATCAGCTTATTTACGGCATCTGTATTTATAGTATCTTTCATCAATAGGGCCTTCACATCAATGGCGAGCACATCTATCTCTGCATCTTTCCTTATCAAATCTTTTTTAGTTGCCAATTTTAATTCTTTAACTTTTTCCACCTGCTCGTCCGTAAGCCCCAGTCCCTCCTGATTTTCAAGTATCAGATGGGCTTTACAATAGAATTTGTCCTCAATGTCCCAACCATACCCTTTTGTTTTACCGTGATCAAAAGCACTAACCCCAGCTACCATGACGCTGAGAGTTAAAATAGAAACTAAAAGTGCAATAACCATCAATCTATTCTTCATATTTTCGCCTCCTTTTTGGTGGTGTTATTCTACACTATTTTCTGGATAAAAGCAAGTTGATTTTGTTAACTTAGTTAACTTAGTGCCATCCCACAAAGTGCCACCCTACCCGAATAAACTTTTATAATATTCCTGTATCTTCTCCGCCTCGCTAGTATACAAAAACCCTATAAATTCCTCAAGGATAGTTCTATCATCGTAAGCCAGGGGGAGCCAGCTTTAATCCAACCCTCTGTAATATAATTTATTGCAGAGGGTTTCTATTTGAGATATAATTTGTTGTATGCCGCGACAAAACGTATATATTATTGCTGGTCCTAATGGGTCAGGCAAAACAACATTCGCAAGGTTATTTTTGCCAGATTATGTAAATTGCCCAAATTTTGTAAATGCAGACCTTATTGCCACAGGGTTAGCTCCGTTTGGACCTCGCGCTGCCGCCATTAAGGCAGGTAAGCTTGTGCTACAACAAATACATGACTTCGCAAAACGTGATGTTGATTTTGCCTTTGAAACAACGCTTTCCGGCAAATCCTACGCAAGATTACTTTCTGAATTAAAAGCGAAAGGCTATAAGTTACATCTATTTTTCCTGTGGATTCCCAGCTCGGAATTGGCAATAGCACGTATTAAGGACAGGATAGCAGAGGGCGGCCATGATGTTCCAGCAGAAGATGTTCGGCGGCGTTTTATTCGTGGCGTATATAATTTCTTTAATTTGTATGAGCCATTAGTTGATTCATGGATGTTATTTGATAATTCTAAAGCAAAGCCTATTTTGATTGCCAAAAGGAAAAATGGACATATTGAGGTAATTGATGAAAATCTGTTCAAAATAATTCAGAAAGGCGTAAAGTAACTTATGAAAAAGAGAATGTCTTTGCAAGACAAAGCCGAAGCAGCATTAAAAAAAGCGGTACGCCAAGTAGTAGAGCGACACAAAAAAACAGGCCGACCGCTTGCGGTATGGCAGAATGGTAAAACCGTTCGTATCTCACCGAATACCGTTAGGTAAAGTAAGTAGAACATCTTTAAGTACAACCATATGATTATGAATAACTATGGAGGCGCAGAGCTACCTAACGGATGGAAAAGAACGGAATAAAGTGGCCGCCCCTACTCCTGTAAACTTTTATAACATTCCTGTAATTTAATCGCCTCTTCCGTAGACAAAAACGCTATAAACTCCCCCCTCACCATACTCCGCCTCGCGGCTCGGGTACACGGCATGGGGTTCAGCCTCAAGGGCGTTTTCTTTTTCGTAAAATGTGATATAATATGGCTATGAAAAAGATATGGGTAAATAAAGCAAACTCGTTTAAAGAAGCGGCAGTATTTGATTCCGCTTATTATGCTAAGATGTCGAAAGCGGAACGAATAGGCACTATGCAGTTTTTAAGAGAGGTTTATCTAAAATTTAAGGCGCCGAGAAATGAAAACGGAAAAAGACTTCGAAGAACTATTAAAATTATTTAACAAAAACAAAGTAAAATATTGTATCGTCGGCGCTTACGCTGTCGCTTTTTATGCGGAACCGAGATATACAAAAGATATGGATATCTTTGTAGAGCCGGACAAGGATAACGCGCGCAGAATAATAAAATCGCTTGAAGAATTTGGGTTTAAAAGTTTAACCCTTAAAGAAAAAGATTTAATCCGAAAAGGAAAAATTATTCAACTTGGTTATGAACCAGTGCGGATTGATTTAATAACCTCTATAGAAGGATGCGATTTTAAAGAGGCATGGGAAAATAAAACTATCGGTACTTACGGAAAACAAAAGGTGATTTTTATAGGGCTCAATGAGTTGATAAAAAATAAGAAAAAATCCGGGCGTAAGCAGGATAGCGTTGATATTTCTATATTAATGTCGAAGAAAAAGAAGAACCGACATTAAAGAAGACAGAGTATGTGGTACGTCTACATATTAAGATGCGCTGACGGCGTGGTGTACACAGGCAGCACAACCGATGTAGATCGACGGGTAAAAGAACATAATCATAAGAAGGGCGGCGGATGTACCAGGGGCCGCCTACCCGTTAAGCTTATATATAGAGAAACTTACCCGACCCGCTCCCAAGCGCAGAGCCGCGAAGCGCAAATCAAGAAATGGCCGCGCCAAAAGAAGCTCGCCCTTATATCCCATAACAAATCAACACTTAAAAATATTGCGAGTGGTTTTTATTTGGAGTAGAATAAAGACAAAAGGTGTACCCCAAATAGGGTGGCACAACAATATTTAAGGAGGACGCATGCCAAATATTACCGTAGAAGGGCCCACTATAAAAGATATAGAGATAAAGCGCGCCTTGGCCAAAGAGATGACCGAGGCCGCGGTTAAGGCATATAAATTACCTGCCGAATACATCGTTGTGGTGATTAAAGAGAATTTGCCTGAGAACGTTGCTGTGGCAGGTCAGCTGATCGCTGATAGAAAGAAATAGGAGGATAGATATGACTACGAGGGTATTTGCGTTAACGGCGGTTGTTATGTTTGTATGTGTCAGTGCGTTTGCCATGTGCGGGGTATGTGGTCCCGGCCATGAAGGCAATAAGGAGGCAAAGGATATGTTTTCACATGTTGCAGGTCAGGCGGTAGTGAAAGACGGAGTAAAAGAGATAACGTACGACCAGTTTATGGCGATAAGGAAGTCCGGCGAAAAATATATGCTCCTCGACGTCCTTTCCCCGGATAGTTACGATACGGGACATATCGAGGGCGCGATGTCGCTTCCCCTTGATACTATGAATAAAATGACGGCCGAAAAACTACTATCCAAAGATAGCCGTATCATCGTCTATTGCGGCAGTTTTCAATGCACGGCCTCAACGCAGGCGGCCAAAAAATTATCCGGATTGGGCTATAACGTCCTTGATTATAAGGGCGGGCTGAAGGAGTGGCGGGAAAAGGGCAATAAACTCGTTTCGGAAAATTAAAAATACTAAGGAGGGCATGCCCAATGAAGGTGCTTTCGTTTGTGCTCGGCGCGTTATTTTTTTTATTTTTCGGTATAATCGTGTTTTGTATTACGGGAGATATTTTTGCCATGGATAATAAAATAGTTATCTTAGAGACTAACCAGGGCAGGACAGAGATCGAACTCCTGCCGGAAGTCGCTCCAAAGGCCTGCGAGAATTTTATCGGATTGGTTGAAAAAGGATATTATAACGGAACTACGTTCCACAGGGTTATTAAAGGATTCATGATTCAGGGCGGCGATCCTACGGCAACTGGAAGGGGCGGAGAATCGATCTGGGGCAAACCATTTGAGGATGAATTCGATTCAAACGTCAAGTTCGATAATACCGGCATTCTGGCCATGGCAAATGCGGGGCCAAATACAAATGGCAGTCAATTCTTCATCACTACCGCAAAAACTGAATGGTTGAATATGCGTCATACAATATTTGGTAAAGTCGTAAACGGCTATGACGTAGTTCAAAAAATAGAGACCACGGCTACAGACGCGAATAATAAGCCTCTCGGTGAACAAAAAATCATCAAGGCGTATATAAAAACTGATTAACAAAATTAATTATATTCACATACTTGGGGACATCATATGAAAATCGGAATAATAGGTTTGCCGCAAGTAGGAAAGAAGACTCTGTTCGGGCTGCTTACTAATTACAAATTGACAGAAAAAGATATCGCCTCGAACAAGCCCATAAAAGCCGTGGCTGAGATAAAGGACCCGAGATTTGATCTTCTGGTCAAGGCCTACGGGCCAAAAAAAGAGGCGAGCGCCAGGATAGATATCGAAATACTTCCAAAACTGGAAAAAGATACGATAGCAAAAGGAGAGATCTTTACCGATATTAATGAACTGGATGCCATATGCCACGTTGTGAGGGCCTTTAAAGACGAGTCGATTTATCATGTGGAGGGTTCGGTCGACCCGAAGAGAGATATAAATTTTGTAAATTCAGAGCTTATTTTGCATGACCTTGTTTTTATAGAAAAAAGGATGGAGAGGCTTGAGGCAAAGATAAAACAGATAAAGGAAGAAGCCGCCATAAAAGAAAAGGAAATACTTGTGAGGCTGAAGGCGCATCTTGAAAAAGAGTCCCCTTTGAGATTTTTCGAATTTGGCCACGATGAATTAAGGGCCGTTTCAAGTTATCCTTTCGTGACCCGCAAGGCCATGCTGATAGTCCTTAATATCTCCGAAGAGGATTTGAATGATACCGGTTTAGTTGAGCAATTAAAGCGTGATTACCAGAACGCCTGTGAGGTCATGCGGATTTCGGCAAAGGTAGAGTCTGAGATAGCCAATCTGGAATCAGAGGAGGAGAGAAAAGACTTCATGGAAGAGCTCGGCATAAAAGAACCGGCGATAAACGTGCTTACGCGCTCATGTATAAAGGCGCTTAACCTGATATCTTTCTTTACGGTGGGCCCGGATGAAGTAAGGCAATGGACCATCAAGGCGGGTTCGACGGCCCCTGAAGCCGCGGGGGCGATTCATACGGACCTCGAAAAAGGATTTATACGAGCGGAAGTGATGAAGTATGACGATTTCACGCGCCTTGGCAGTGAAGGGAAAGTCAAAGAGGCCGGTAAATTATATCTTAAAGGAAAAGATTATGTTGTTGAAGACGGAGACATAATAAACATACGATTCAGCGTTTAGCGTTTTTCAGGAGAAGACATGGCTAAAGAGAATTTTTCGTTCGACATAATTTCTGAAGCGGATTTACAGGAAGTGGATAACGCGGTTAATCAGGCCAAAAAGGAGATTATACAGAGGTTCGATTTTAAGGGTAGTAAGTCATCCATAGAATATAATCGCGATGAGAAAAAAATAAATCTGGTGGGTGATGATGGTTTTAAACTGCGTTCCGTTAAAGAGATCCTCGCTACTAAGCTTGCTAAAAGAGGGGTTTCCATGAAGCTCCTTACTTTCAACGAGCCGCAAAAAGTATTCGGTGGCTGCCTTCAGCAGGTGGCGGACCTCGCCTCCGGCATACCTCATGAAAAAGCAAAAGAGCTTGTTAAGATAATAAGGGAGATGGGGCTAAAGGTGCAGGCTCAGATAGAAGGAGAAAAGATACGCGTCTTTTCGCCCAAGAAGGACGATCTGCAAGTTGTTATAGCGCATATTAGAAAAATAGACTTTTCCTTGGCGCTCACTTTCTGTAATTATAGATAATTTAGTAAAATCATCATAGAGGAGGTGAGATATATGGGATGCGGCCATTGCGAACCAAAAAAGAAAGAAACATACATCTGCACAAAATGTGGTAAAGAAGAAGTGCGGGAAGTTAAAGAGGGCGAGGTAGTAAAAAGCTGCTGCGGGCAGTCGATGAAGAAGAAATAAAAGGCGTCGGATAGATTAAGGAAGGGGTAATGGCCCGCCATAAACACCCATATCGTTTCGCGTGCCGTCGAAATCATTGTATTGCGTGTCGGGGTCTCCTGAATTTATGCAAGGAGAACCTATGCCTAGATGGTAGGGGTAAACACCAAACAACGGATCCTGCATCATATTGCCTGCTCCCATAACTACGCCACAGGTAGAAGCTAATGTAGTATTCGACCATAGATCATTATAAGAAAAATCTTGTGTGCCTGTACCTGAAAAACAAATAACTTCCGAACCTGGCCCAATGTGTGTAAAAATATTATTCTTGGCTATCAGGTTAGAATTATTGAGATACATTCCAACCCCGCTTGTTGTGTTGTTGTATCCCCAGATATAATCAATAGTATTGTTAAAAAAAGATATTGTACTATTTTCTGCGCGCAAAGCAACTCCTTTAGGAACCTGCGTATGTACGCCAAGGTTATAAAAAATGTTATTTTTAATAACTGCCGTCGAATTATACACAGTGATTCCCGCGGTTCCATTCCAGCCATAGTTATTGCTTATATTGTTATTTATTATCTCTAAATTACTACTTTCATAAGCCTCAATAGCGCCATCCCAACGAGAATTAAATATATTATCTTTGATTAATCCTGTTGTACCCATCACATAGAGGCCGCGTAAGTTGGGGCCAGATGTTCTGCAGGTATTTCCGATAAAATCAAGATGATTATTTCCTGCTGTGCCCAACACCCACGTATTCCAGAAATAGTTATTCTGGACCACCGCCGAAGCGCCGGTATCCATGTAAATAGCACCTTGGAGTTTATTATTTTCTATCTTTAAGGAAGACACTGTACCTGCGCATCTGACACTATAGGTATCGCCCCCAATCACAAATCCTTTAATAATTGTTTCGGAGCCATTTATATTAGCACAGCTAATAACGGGGGTGCCGGATACGCCCCAGATATAACTACTTCTATCGGTACCAACACCCTGAAGTATTACGCCGCTTTTATTCAAAATAATATTTTCATTATACGTCCCAGCCGCAACTTCAATAGTATCGCCGCTAACGGCCGCATCAATAGCCGCCTGAACTGTCGAATAATCCTGAGGTACTCTTATAATATTCGATCTCTGTTGTAATTTTAATATGTCATATCCATTTTTTAGGAACACATTGCTCTGGACGGCATTTTCAAGATCGTTTCTCACGACCTCGCCCATCATCGCCCAGCCTTCGGCCTGAAGGGCCATATTCCACGACCCCTTAAGATAGTTTACAGTGACCTTGCCTGTATTCTTATTAACACGCATACTCTCTACATTATTTAAAGGAGAGACCGTTACTGTATCACCTAAAAAGGCAATAGCGCTTCCATTCGGATATTTTCTATCTCGCAAAGCTTCCCACATACCAGTTGCTTCATCCGGCTTTATATCTGAAATCATAGCGCTATAATGAGGCACAATAACTTCTCCGTTTCCATCGTTAAAAGAATCCGTTCTCCCTCCCACGCCATAAGCCCCATAGCTGCCTTCTTCGGGAACTTCCGACGCTGAAAGGCCGAAAAGAGCGGCATCTCGCAAAAAGGGATTTAAATGTTCCGGCGTAGAATACCATCCTATTTGCGTATTAGCCATATTCATTCTATACTGAGTCCAGTCATTGCCCCAGCCATCTATGCCGGCAAAGACCGCCGGATAACAAGCATTGTCTACAAAGCCTGAGCCATTATCAGACGGCGGAATCGACATCACTAATTCGGTTTCGCCGGTGCTTGAAGCATAGGCCCAGTTTACGCCCACTGTTTCCATTCCAAAACCCTGCCAATAATAAGGAATCTTGGTCCCGTTATAAAGATAGCCGTGCGAAATAGCCCCTCCGGATCGGATATCCGCCCAATTTATTGCCTTTAGAAAATTTTCAAAAGAGGTTATCTGATTATTCGGGTCTCCTATCATCCGAAGAGCCGTGATCATATCGAGCGCGGCATATGCGGTATCCCCGGATGCCCATTCGGTTCCGTCACACCTTTCTGTCCCGCCGTTTTTGGTAAAATGCGGCCAGAGAGTATTTATCCCGGCCGGACCTTTTGGAACTCTATTAATAAGCGTGTCAGCAATTTTAGTAATAATTGCCTCGGCACTTTCTCGGGTTATAATACCTTTTCTGTAGGCATAATATGTAATCTTTGCCGCTTTAGCAGTTGCGGTTAAGTTCTCGTAATCGCCTGATCTAAAATTGCTTCTATCTTGAACCATTCCTGTCGCGGGGTCATAATTTGCCATAAGCCAAGCGTATGACCAAAGAAAAGCCTCCTCTTCCGCCGGTAAATCAGGGACTCTTACCTTGAGCCTTATCCTATCTACAGAAACCGAATCGCCAAGTTCAGCAAAATCCATTACCCAAACAAACTGCTCCACATTTTCTAACAAATCCAAATCTTGAGTAAGATCAATTCTAAATGTACAAGGGTAAGTCACATCAGGATCAAGGGGATACTGTTTAAGGACATTGCCAAATTGATCCTTTAGCTCAACCCTCAACCTAACAAAATAGTCAGAAACTACATCGTTAACCGCAAATTCCAATTCGGTAATCTTTCCTTGATATTCGGGTTTTATATACGGGCCGAATATTCTTTTAAAATCTAAAGGAATATTATCTCTATCAATTCTTATCAAGCTGTACCACCAACCTCCATGCGTCCAATATTGGCCTGGCTCAACATTAGTTACTGTTGATGTATAGGTTGAATTTCCATCCCATGTGTATGTAACATCTCCCGTATTCAACAATCCCCTGTCACCGCCGGTATAATTATAATAGTAACCTTCTGCCGGCAATGGTTTATCGTTTTCATCTAAAATAACCCAATATTCCTTCGGAGGAACTTTTGCCAAGGTCACGCTAAAAGGCATCATAGAATTGTCCCGCAAAAGCGCAAAACCGTAATATGTTTTAAAGCCATCTTTCGAAGCTTCTATAAAGTAGTTTCCGTTGATATAATTATCGCGGTAGACGTCAAAATGGCCTATCTTGGTTCCCGGCGGGTACGTAGGATCGGCTTCGTAGGCGGTAAGGGCTTCGCCGAAGACCTGTGTCTTAGTTATGTCAAGAATGCGGATCTTTGCGCCTCCAAGGCCAATCTTCCCTCCGGCAGAGTCCAGTTGATAAATCGTGCCGAATATAACGGTCTTCTGGACAGTGACTGTGATATTTTCTGAAACGGTGTTTTTCCCATCTGTTACTGTGAAATTTATGTCTGGATAGGTTCCTTTTTGCCCGTGGCTTGGCTCCCATAAGAATGTATTAGTC
>MHFL01000005.1:13178-18203 GCA_001804165.1 Omnitrophica bacterium RIFCSPLOWO2_01_FULL_45_10
ACTTTAAATTCAAGCAATTTATCTTCAAAGGTGGATTTATCCCCTATCGGAGTAAGCACAATGGGAGATTTTACATTGATTGAAATATTTGCCGATTTTGCTCCAAAAAAGCCAAGGCCTTCTTTATACATCTGCCACTGGAAGTTGTAGGCGCCGGGGGTTTGAGGGGCAGTTATATAAAAGATGAAGGTTTTAATCTGGCCGGAAGTTATTACTTTAGAAGGAAGAAGCTCTGCCCTTGAAATAGACCATGTATTATTATTAGGAGGGTTCTGGGGAGAGAGGTAATAGTATCCTGCTAACCAAGAGGTTGTCCCTATATTCTTAAAAGTAACCTGGACATTATATCTTTGGCCGGCAATCATAGTATCGGGGATAACTTGAGAGATAAATTGGGAATTATCAGCTGATGCATACGAAGGATAGATTGCGGCAGAAGAGGCCGTGGTAAAAACAAAAAAACCGGTTACAGATAATAAAAATAATCGGCTCAAAATCTTGAGACTTGGATACATTTCAGTTTTCATTTGGCCTTCAATTTAGTCAAAGTTCAGTTTTACCTAACATTAACTATACAATGTAAAATCTTTGGAATCAAATAAAATTTATTAGAATTAGGGGACGGCCCGCTTGAGTCACTGGACTGCCTCCCTCAAACCCTCTCTGGGAGCAAAATAGTTGCAGGAGATTTTTATTTGGGGTAAAATGATTAAAAAGGGGTAGCGATGAATTTTACAAAGCAAGGCACAATTAAAAATATTAAAGCAAGGGCGATGAGGTTAGCGGATTTAGTATCTTACCAGAAAGATGCTATTGTAAGCCGTGAAATCATAAATAAGAAAACAGGGACCGTTTCCGTATTCGCCTTTGATAAGGCCCAAGGTTTAAGCGAACATACGGCGCCCTTTGACGCCTTAATTTATATACTTGATGGAGAAGCAAGGATTTTTATCTCCGGCAAACCTCACCTGGTAACGAAGGGCGAGATAATTATAATGCCTGCCAATAAGCCGCATTCCTTAAAAGCGCTGAAAAGATTCAAGATGCTGCTGATTTTGATAAGGTCGTAAATGAAAAAATTTTCTGTCGCGGTAATCGGCGGCGGGGCGGCCGGCATCGTAGCGGCCGTAAGCTCGAAGCGCAAAGGTAATTCGGTTGTCATTTGCGAAAGGATGCCGAGGCTCGGAAAAAAGCTACTCATATCCGGAAACGGCAGGTGCAACATGCTCAATGATGATCTCTTTGCGCGGCACTATAATATAGCCGCGCGAGCGCTAGTAACTTCCATATTTTCCAGATTCGGCAAAAATGATATAGCGGATTTTTTTAAAGGGCTTGGGCTTCAAATGTTCTCAAAAGACAGCCGGGTATTCCCTATCACGAATAACGCCTCATCGGTTTTAAAGATTTTAGAGACTGAACTTCGGCGTCTATCCGTGCCGGTGGAATTAGGATTCGAGGCGGTAGATATCTCGGACTTTAGAGGAGGGTTTATCATTAAGTCAAGAAAAGGCGCCGAGCTGGAATGCGATAAGGTGATTTTAACAGGCGGCGGCATGACCTATCCTGCCCTCGGTTCGGATGGAAGTTCATATGAATTGGCGAAGCAATTAGGGCATAAAATCATAACGCCCGTCCCGAGCGCGGTCCCCCTCACTGTAAAGGATCCGCTTTGCCATCTATTACAGGGCCAAAAGATATTCGCGGCCGTGAAGGCCCTCATCAACGGAAAAATAAAAAGCGAAGCGACAGGAGACGTATTATTCACAAAATACGGCTTGTCGGGCACGGCCATTCTCGATATAAGCGAAGAAATATCCATAGCGATAAACAGACTTCACAAGAATGACGCGGTCGTTTCCGTGGACATGGCCCCCTTCATGAGCGGTGAGGAACTAAAAAATGAACTGGCGCGAAGGATAAATATCTTTTCCGAAGAGGACTTTCTCACCGGTATCCTTCCTAATAAATTCAATGCGGCGTTTAAAAACATTCTTCAAAAACGCGATATCGCTCAAATTGTCAATACCTTAAAAGACAGGCGTTTTAAAATCACAGGGACGAGAGGATGGAACGAGGCCGAATTTACCGCGGGCGGCATAGATGTCACTCAAGTCAAAGAAGGTCTTCTTGAGTCGAAGATCAAAAATGGGGTTTACTTCGCTGGTGAAGCGCTCGACGTGGAAGGAAAACGAGGCGGATATAATTTGGCGTGGGCCTGGGCGTCGGGATTTGTGGCGGGCCTCGCCGGCTCTGATTGATTGCCATGTATACTTATAACATCGCTGTTATAGGCGGCGGGGCGGCCGGCGTAATCGCCGCTATACGCGCGTCTGAGTTCAATAAAAACATAATATTAATAGAAAAGAATGCCTCGATAGGCGTGAAGATTCTTCTCACAGGCGCGGGAAGGTGCAATATCACGAACATCGCTGACATCGAAACATTCGTAGAGAAATTCCGGAATCAGGGCAAATTCCTGAGGACCGCGTTCCATAGGTTTTCTAATCAAGCGCTGATGGATTTCTTCGAATCGAAAGGCCTTAAACTCAAAAGCGAACGGCAGGGACGCGTATTTCCCTCGACAGATAATGCCAGGTCGGTGATTGAAACACTTCAAAAATGCCTCAAGGAATCCGAGATTGACATCCTATACAATTCAACGCTTTTAAATATAATAAAAAAAGATGACTTATTTGAGATGGCTTTACCGAACAGCGAAAAAGTTTACGCGAAAAAAGTTATATTTGCTACGGGCGGCGTCTCGTATCCTGAAACTGGCTCAACAGGGGATGGTTTGCGTATCGCAAACCGCCTCGGACACGCCATTATTCCTTTAAAGGCCGCCTTGGTCCCCTTAAGGACAAAGGAGGCGTGGGTAAACGACCTGAAGGGAATCGCATTGGAAAATATCCGCATAGTATTTCTCATCGACGGCAAGAAAATAACATCAGACGTAGGGGAACTTATGTTTACGCATTTCGGAGTCTCCGGGCCGCTTGTTCTGGATTTAAGCGGCAAGGTTGTCGAGTTCCTTTCTAAAAAGAAAGAGGTTAAACTTATTATAGATCTTAAGCCGGGCCTTGATACGGCAAAACTGGAGATAAGACTTTTGAGGGACGTTGAGTCAATGGGCACCGCAAAACTTCTAACCGTCATGGAGGGATTACTGCCAAAACGAATGGCGCGGGTATTCCTGCGCGTGGCGAACGTTAATCCTGACCGTGAGGCAAATCAAGTTACCCGGAATGAAAGGCATATAATAATGCGGATGCTGAAGGCCTTCCCTTTGACTATAGAAGCGCCGTTATCAATGAAACACGGAATGGTTACTAATGGCGGTATCTCCACCGAAGAAATCAATCCTAGAACGATGGAATCAAAAGTCATATCGGGCCTGTATTTCGCCGGTGAAATAATAGACGGCGCCGCGCCCAGCGGCGGATATAATCTGCAGCAGGCGTTTTCGACCGGTTTCCTCGCGGGAGAGGAGGCCGCTAAGTGCGTAAGATAATACTTGCTTCAAGGTCAAAGGCCAGGCGGAAATTGCTGAAAAGCGCCGGCTTTAAGTTTAAGGTAGTTGAATCCAGGGCTCGAGAAAGCCGGATACTTAAAAGAAGAACGAGCGACCTTGTAATAGGCAATGCCTTAAGAAAAGCGAAAAGCGTCGCCGCCAGATTTGATTCGGGCATTGTAATAGGGGCGGACACTGTAGTTTTAGCGGGTAAGAAAATTATAGGCAAACCAAAAAATATTAAAGACGCTTTTACGCATTTAAAATTACTTGCCGGACGGCCCCAATGGGTTTATACTGGCCTGGCGGTCATCGACATCGACAATAATAAAATATTCACCGCTCATGATAAGACAAAAGTATATATGCGCGCTTTAAGCGATGAACAGATCAAAAATTATTTTAAACGCGTCTCCCCTCTCGAAAAGGCGGGCAGCTTCGACGTACAAGGCCCTGACCGCCGCATGTTCATTGACCGAATCAAGGGCTCTTTCGACAACGTTGTGGGACTGCCGATTAAAAAACTCGCGAAAATATTAAAAAAGATTGACCCGGATTTTCGCTAAAAAATCATGACGAAGATACTCTCGGTTTCGGCGCTTAAGAAAGCGTACGGTTCGACCGTCGCGGTGGATGGCATATCCTTCGATGTAAATCCGAATGAGATCGTCGGGCTTCTCGGCCCAAACGGGGCGGGAAAGACGACCACCATAAACATTGTGCTCGGAGTCTTGGAACCGGACTCAGGAAGAATTTTTATCCAAGGTCTCGAGCTCGCGACGCGCCGATCCGAGGCAATCACCCATACGAATTTCGCGGCCGTATACGCTCCAATGCCCGGCAACCTGACCCTATTCCAAAACCTGAGCATCTTCGGACGCTTATATGGAGTTAAAGGCCTTTCGAAACGCATAGATGAACTTCTTAAACAATTTAACCTCCTCGCCTTTCGCGATAAAAAATGCGGTCTGCTTTCTTCAGGAGAACAGACGCGCGTCAGCCTCGCCAAGGCGCTGATTAATCTCCCCCACCTTCTTTTGCTTGACGAACCAACGGCCTCGCTCGATCCAGCCACCGCAAGAGAGGTCCGCGCCAATATACGCGAATTCGCGGTACAGGGAATGGGCGGCGTCCTCTGGACATCGCACAACATGTACGAAGTAGAGGATGTGTGCGACCGAGTCCTCTTTCTATCGCACGGTAAAATCCTGCTCGAAGGAAATCCTAAGACGCTTCCCGCAGAGCATGGCAAAAAAACACTCGAAGAACTTTTTATTACGGTGGCGCGCGAACCGCTTACCCTTGAGAAAGGTTAAATATATGTCAATCCGCCGCACTCTTGCGATAGTCCTTCGTCAGATCTATCTTATCCGCGCTACCTTCTCGCGGGTGTTCCCGCTCTTCGCGTGGATAGTGGTTGACATGGTCCTGTGGGGATTTCTCACTAAATACCTTAACACTATCGCCTCGCCCGGATTCAATTTTGTGCCCGTGCTTCTCGGGGCGGTTCT
>MHFL01000005.1:18272-20148 GCA_001804165.1 Omnitrophica bacterium RIFCSPLOWO2_01_FULL_45_10
CTCCTCTTCTTGTTTCGGAGTACGTCGCCGGGCTCGTTCTCTCAAGCATCATGACGAGCGTTGTCGGACTCACAGCAATGGTATTTGTAGCGGGCATATTCTTCAAATTATCCTTTTTCGTCTATGGGTTAATGATACTCCCGTTTCTTCTTGTTCTATTCCTCTTCGGAATAGCGCTCGGTATTTTAGGAAGCGCGGTGGTGCTGCGTTTCGGTCCGGCGGCAGAATGGTTCATCTGGCCTATCCCTGCGCTAATATCACCGTTTGCCGGTGTCCTGTACCCCATATCGACGCTTCCCGAGTGGATGCAGGTTGTTTCGCGTCTATTGCCTCCGTCATATGTTTTTGAGGGGTTGAGGGCAATAATATTAGGCGGAACGGTATCTGTAATCACGCTTCTATGGGCCGGGTGCCTTGCCGCTGGATATATCCTTTTGGCGTACTGGTTTTTTACTCGGATTTATCGGGGCGCCTTGCGCACGGGCCTCATAGCGCGCTATAGCGCCGAAAGTTTGAGTTAATGAAGGAGGATCGATAATATGCAGGAGAAATGGTATTTCAAAACTTATGTATTCGTAATCGCGTTTTTGTCCGTAGGGCCTCTGGCCCTGCCTCTAATATGGTTTAACCCCCGATTCAGCCGAAATAAGAAGGCAGTGATAACAATTATGATATTGGGGGTTACATATATTATATGGATAATATTCGCGTCTTCGATGAAGTCTATCATGGCTTACTATCAATTCTTTACGACAGAATGAAGATTTTCGTTAAAGTCAAACCCAACTCCAAAGAAGAGCGGCTTGAGAAAATGGATGAAAATAATTATTCGGTTTGGGTGAAAGAGAAACCGCGCGAAGGCCGCGCCAATCTTGCCGCGATAAAGATTTTGGCCGAACATTTTGGAGTTTCCAAATCCAATGTTATTTTATTGAAAGGCCGGACTTCGAAACAGAAAATATTTGAAATAGATAAGGGGATATCATGAAGAAAAAAAGAATCGCGATCCTTACAAGCGGAGGGGATTGCCCCGGCATAAACGCGGTTATTCGCGCTGTGGCAAAGAAGGCCATCCTCGAATACGATATGGAAGTCATCGGCATCGAGGATGGCTATCACGGAATCGTGAATAACCGTTATAGAAAGGTCGGGTACAACGATGTCTCCGGCATATTGACGCTCGGCGGCACAATACTGGGGACTTCAAAGGCGGCGAATCCTTACCGCTATCCTTTAAAGAGAGGTAAAAAAATTATATTCAAGGATATGTCGAAGATTGCTTCCGCGAATATAAAGCGTCTCGGCGCAGAGTGCTTGGTCGTAATAGGAGGAGACGGGAGCCTCGGCATTGCCTATGGATTGTTTAAGGGCGGAATTCCCGTAATAGGCGTCCCGAAGACCATTGACAATGACATAACTGGAACTGATATAACATTTGGATTTGATTCGGCCGTTTGGATCGCGACAGAAGGCATTGACAGAATCCACTCAACTGCCCAGTCGCATCACCGAGTCATGATTATTGAAGTGATGGGGCATTATGCCGGCTGGATCGCGCTCCACTCTGGGATCGCTGGCGGAGGAGACATTATACTTATCCCGGAGATACCTTACGATATCCAAAAAATATCGAACAAAGTCAAAGAGCGCAATAGGCGCGGGAAAAGGTTCTCGATAGTAGTTGTTGCCGAGGGCGCTAAGCCGAAGGGCGGGGATATTGTCATACAGAGGATGGTCAAGACAAGTTCTGACCCGATCCGCTTAGGGGGAATCGGATTTGTCCTGGGTCAACAGATCGAAAACGCTACGGGACTCGAGACACGCGCTGTCGTCATGGGCCACCTTCAAAGAGGCGGCTCACCCACACCCTTTGACA
>MHFL01000005.1:20160-21669 GCA_001804165.1 Omnitrophica bacterium RIFCSPLOWO2_01_FULL_45_10
AATAAGGAGTTCGGACATATGGCGGCAGTGAGGGAATGTTCGTTTACGGCCGTTTCGCTTGAAGAGGCGGCCAAGGGACATAGGACAGTCCCTTTAAATCACCCTTTAATAAACTCCGGCCGTTCACTCGGAACATCTTTCGGAGACGAGTAACGAAAATGTTTTTTAAAAACAACCAAGACCGAATGTTACAAAAATATTTTTTATTTCTTGGCCTTAAGTATCTCCAACAATATAAAAGTAATCGCTATTAGAAAGCAGGTGTCAGCAAACGCTAATATGGCATTCGCCCGTATACCAACGGCGCCGAGAGGGGTCATTGT
This sequence comes from Omnitrophica bacterium RIFCSPLOWO2_01_FULL_45_10, assembly GCA_001804165.1. Lineage (GTDB taxonomy): Bacteria > Omnitrophota > Gorgyraeia > 2-01-FULL-45-10 > 2-01-FULL-45-10 > 2-01-FULL-45-10-A. The sequence continues at coordinate 20,484 of MHFL01000005.1, forward strand.
GACCCTAGAGATAACACTTGCTATTAAACTTATAACGCCGATGACTATAGCAACGTTAATTACGTTCTTCATCGCTCACCTCCTTATTTACAAATAAGTATCTCATTAAAAACAAAAAAAGTCAAATTTTTAATGCTTAAAATCGTTATGGCGTCTTTTAGCTGCAACTATCAGGGCGGCGATTATTCCAAACGTCATGAAGGCTTGAGCAAGGGCAAGTAACGCCTCAGGGGCCTTATCGTTGCCTAACATGACGGCGCTAATACACAAGGCGAGTGTTACAAAATAAATAAATACAACTGCTCCCAGAGGACGAAAGCCCAAATCGACTAGATAATGATGAAAGTGATCCCTGCCGGAGAATCGCATCCACTCGATCACCGTCTTAATTTTTTTCTCTCTTATCCTCATCGTCGTCGTGAATATCATGTCAAAGATGGGAACGCCGAGGACGAGAATCGGTATTGCCAGCTTCACCGCACCGTCTTCCGCCCAATTCCCCGCTACGGCAATGCCGGCAAGCATAAAACCAAGGAAGGTACTGCCTGCTTCACCCAAGAATATCCTTGTCCGCTTCATATTATAAGGCAGGAATCCCATGCAGGCAACGGCCAAAATAATAGAGAACAGCGCCAATGAATGTTGACTCGTCCTATAAAGTATAACGGCAAAACATGCTAAATTTATTACTGCCGAACCCACGGCAAGGCCGTCAAGACCATCCAAGTAGTTGTAGGCGTTCAGTACTCCCACAATCCACATGATCGTCACAAACGCTTCGGTGGTATGCCACCAATATCCTTCGGGCAAGAAGCTTATGTGAAAGCCCGTCATTACTAAACTAAAGGCGATTAATGATTGGAGGGTGAACCGAAGAGACGCGCTTAACTCCCGTGCATCATTTATCGCTCCAAGAATCAAGATGAGCGTGCCTCCGACAAATATAGGTAAAAAGGAACTGATTTCTTTAAACGCGAACAAACTTCCCGCGAATAATCCGAAATAGACCGCAACCCCTCCCAATAAGGGGGTCGCGACCTTGTGCATCTTTCTTGGGCCTGGTTGGTCCAAGATTTTGAATCGGAGAGCCAAACCCCTAACTATCGGTACTGAGAGGAAAGATGCAAGAAAAGATACCAAAAAGATAAGCCACGGATATGGATTCATCTGTCTTTAACCTATATGC
>MHFL01000005.1:21722-22122 GCA_001804165.1 Omnitrophica bacterium RIFCSPLOWO2_01_FULL_45_10
GCCTTAAACCCCTCCGCGTACTTAACCCGCCCCTGATAGCCGCGGAAATTGGCGCATGACCCGACGCTCTCTAAGATTGTGAGATTATCAACCCGCGTCTTATCTACCTGGGAAGTGTGCAGTTTCAGTAACTCGAGTTTCTTATCTAAGACATCTTTTATATCTACAAATATGTCCGGCTCGAAATGCTGTGTCGTGGGGACTTCGTAGAATAGGACCTCTCTTATATACCGCGTGGCCGATATGCCTGCCTGCGCGACGGCGCGATGGTCCTGATGAACGTCATCACAATAGTTTAAATATACAACGTCTGGTTTCACTTTATGAATGACCTCTTCAATCTTCAGTATCAGGTCGCGGCCGCCGGAAAGTTCGGTATCCTGAAACCCTCCCCAGAAAA
>MHFL01000005.1:22130-26990 GCA_001804165.1 Omnitrophica bacterium RIFCSPLOWO2_01_FULL_45_10
TCGCCCCTTGTGAGAATTAAAAGATAAATGGCGCCTCCATTGCCCTTGTGTTTCAGAAGCGTCCCCCCGCAACCAAACTCTACATCGTCCGGATGGGCCCCTATAGCCAATATGTTCATACCTCTCCTTTATCTTACCCTTATTTTACCCTTATCTTTCCGTATCTTGCCGTCTCCCTTTCGCGGTTTGTTATATCATTGAAATGCGAACTTGAAAAGAATAAATTGCTTGCCAGATTTACCCACCGTCTAATATAGGAAACGGGCATCAGCCACCGCGCTTTTTGGGGATATGTCCTTCGCATAACACTCGAGGGAGGAAAAACGAAATAAAAGAATAGGGTCAACTTTTCTTTCAAATTTAACTTCTTTATGAGGCGCATCCTGAGCTCATTTTTTATCGAACTCCTCCTCTCATTTGAAGCCGACCATATAAGACGTTCGTCCTTACTGGATCGGCCCCATAAAGAAAAATCGTTCATCTCCGGCATCTTGAAATCTGTCCATAAACCTGCGAGCCGTAGAGAGTTCTCGAGAGCCATCGTAGCCCCCCACTCAACGCTCTTCTCTCCCAGCCTCCTCAAGTCACCTGTATTCGCAAGCGTTCTCATAAGAAGCGAGATGTCATAAAGCCAGATCAATTTTATTTCATGCCTGTGGGTTAGGGCAGCGTGAATGGCGGAATTCAATACGGCATCCACGGGGTTAAGGGTCTTGAATGAAAATTTTGTTGACTCTATAGTGACTGCCTCTTCAAAGAGATTCTCAATTTTAAAATTCCTGCTCAAAGGAAAAAAATAATGCGGATGCCAGTGCAGTTCCAGAGAAAGAAATTCTTTTGTTATCCCATTTATAAATCCTTCTTCACAGTTGTAATTGATAAGCCGCCAATCTTCCCCCTTGCTCCTGTAGCCCAAACCGAATAATACCTTGCGCGCCCTTTTTAAGTCCTTCGGCAAGACGAGTAGGTCGATATCAAGGTAGAACCTCATCGCCGGAATCTTATAGATGGCCCTTGAGAACGCGGCTCCTTTCAGCACAAGCACTTCTATCTTCGCCTCTTCGAACGTCTTGACGATCTTGAATAATTGATTCTCAGATTTAACAAAGTTGGCGCTCGCGGCAAGATAGGCCATTCGCATCGCATCTTTCATATCGCAAGACAACTGTAAATTTTCCGGTAAATTACCTATAATCCCATATAGAAGAGGCAGTAGATAATGCGGCCTTAAAAGGGAAATGAATTTTTGCCGCGTCTCGGGTGAAAAATCCGGAACTCTTGAAGGAATATCATTCTTTAGAATCGATATTAGAAATTCAAGCGCCTCATCTGGAAGGTCTAAGATCTCATTTGGCCGTTTCCCGCATAGAATGCGTTCTGCGTGGCTCGCCTTCAGTTTTTCTGACAAGAAAAATAGGGACTGTTCCAAGACTGGGGTTTCCAATGACTGTCCCGAGGAAAAATAGGGACTGTCCCAAGACTGGGGTTTCCAAGAGATAGGGACTGTCCCTATTTTTCCTATTTTTCTATTCAACGACACGTCGTCCACGAACAATCTGAAAGGCCGCGCTATATGCCATTTTTCACTCTTGGGATACTTACGGGCTATCAGGCGGCTGCCCATCAATGCTTGAAATTCTATTCCGCTTGGTTTGTCAAAAGAAATAATCCGTATCTTATCTTTGAAAAATTCGCGCAAAAAATAACTATTTTCAGAAAGAAGGTGGTATAGAGGGCTAAGAGCGGTAAATAGAGCGACTTTTACGCGTCTTATAAATCTCACTTTTTGGGCATACAACCTACCTATGCCGGCGCCGGCAATGCGAATCTTCCTTCTGCCTCTTTGGGCATAGACAACCCGGCCAATTATCCGGCATGGCTCAAGCGTCCAGCGGTCTATATTTCCATTATTGTCTCCGAGCGTCCTTATCTTATCGGAATTGTTTTCTATAACACGGTGGGTAATTTTGTCATCGCAATTTGCAGGCGGCGTAAATACAACAACGTCTCCGGCCCTTATCTTCCCTTTCTCGTATGGCACAACCATGAGCATATCCATCGATTTTAACGTCGGGTACATGCTCATACCCTTGTAAAGAATAAGGTTATCTGGTATTTCGCGCATTCTCAAAAAACCTTCTCAATCTCTTCCCAGAACCTTCCTGTAAGGCTTACTTTGAGTATAAATGAAGGGACTGTTTTCGCGAGTTCGCAGCCACTTTTAAAAAGTCGCTCTTTAAGGACGCTTTTCTTTTTACGCTCAAATTTCCTACACACTTTGTCAAATACTTGCTCTGTTGACTTGTAAATCAATACCGCGGCCATACCGTTTCCTATAGGGACGACTCTGTCGGTAACAGACTTTTCCAAGAAAAAAATTGCTGAAAGAGGCAGATGTCGTTGAACGTCAAAAGTCTTTTTAGAATTGCGCCATATGTAATCGCTCCATGTGGGCATTGGGTGCGCGAAGTAGTTACTTTCTTTATCTTTAACAATAAGCGCCTCATCGTCGCATAGCGCGTTCCAATTTTCAGGTAACCTATGGCAGCACGTTGATTTACCGGTACTTCCAGAACCTACCAATAAAATTCCACGTCCATCTTTCTCAATAAGGGCCGAATGCAGAGGAAGCCCGCCATCATCGAGCGCCCTTTCATATGCTGGGTATAGAGCAAATGACATCTTCAAGAAATATAACGCAGGATCTTCGGTGCCGTTACTGTCTATTTCGCATATTGTGTCTTTGGATTCAGCGTCAAAATAGAATTTGATCAAATTCGATTTTAATTCTTTAAATCCGCGATCTATTTTTACCTGCCGGGCATCATTAACGAAGGTCATTCTCGAATAGCCATTCGGTTTCGTTCTTTTCAACCTCATAATCGAAGCAAATTGTTCAAGCCATGGCAATATTTCTTCGCTGCCCAAAATATCCCATTTCTGGCCATTGGCTAAAGATAAACGATAACTGTTTGTAATGCGCATTAAGAATCGTGTCCTTTTACTTTTTTACCTTTTTATGGCAGATTACCGGTTGATCCAATATCACATGTAACTGATGCAACGCTACCGTCAGTACAATTCGCGTCAGTTGACCCAAATGTACAAACGCCTTGACTTCTCTCGTTGTCTTTTAATCTTACCAACTCCGGCGCTTGCCATTCTAAGGTTTTATCGTCATTCTTTTCTTTCTTCATGACACCCCCTAAACATTTAATGCGCTCTTGGCTAATCTCGTTTCAGGAAAAAATCCTTCATTATAAGCGGCTGCACAATACCAGAACGGCTGCCAGAGGTCCTTGCCTCTATAATAATTTTGCGCGATACAACTTCCGAGGCAGCGATGTTTCATTAAACAATCTCCACAAATTCCTTCTAAGCGATTCGGAAGGCCTTCACGAAGTTCTTTTAGTATTGGCGTGCCATTCCAGACGTCGGAAAGCGAATCCTGTACGATATGTCCAAAAACAAGCTCTTTGACAGTCTCTCCTATTCCGCACAAGGCATAAGAGCCGTCCGCCAAAACTCCGAGTATGCCGAGAACCCCGCAAACTCCGCAGCCCGAATTATTAGTCCCAAAAATCCTGCTTAAGCGCCTAAAGGCCAAAGGATGGTCATAAAAAAGTTTGAGACTTGTCTTTCTTGACAATTCGTCATCCACGTATCTGCCTAATTCAACGAGTTCTCGGATGTCAAGTGTCTCTTTTCCTTTGTGCATGGCCTCGCCCCTTGCTATTGGTTGAACGATGTTGAACTTAACTGAGCCGGCGCCTAAAGATTCCGCGAGTTTAATAATCTCCTCCAACTGGTTTTTATTAGTTCGCATAAGGGTCATTATTATCTGGGGCTTTAAGCCAACGCTGACGAGGTTTTTAATCCCTATCTTTGCCTTTTCAAATGATCCGGGTACACCGCGAAAAACATCGTGAATTTTTGCGTCAGGACTATCTATGCTTACTGAAACGAATGGATTTTTACAGCGCGCGATTAACCTGGCTAATTCCAAAGTCAAAAGAATACCATTTGTCTCGAGTGTCAATTTTATGCCTTCTTGACAAATAAACTCGAGAATCTGTTTAATCTCTGGGTGTAAAAGCGGCTCACCACCCGTTAATTTTATTCCCGCGAGGCCTAGTTCCTTTGCCTGTTGGATTACAGATTTGAATAAATCGACAGATAGATTCTGATATACTCTCTCGCCATTTTGAAACTTAGGCGCAATCCAGCAATGCCGGCAGCAAAGATTACAACCCTCTGTCAGATAAAAATATATTTGATTCAAAGGATACGCGTGGATATTTTTCTCATTATCCATAATTTAACTTTCACGATTTTTTTTAACCGCCAGCACCCGTTCCAGTATCACATACACCACCTGCGGCGCCGCCGCTATTACAGGTACCGTTACCTGACCCAGTTGAACAAACGCCTTGACTTTCTGCCTGGTTGTTATTTAAACTCACCAACTCCGGCGCCTGCCATTCCAATCCCTTATCCTTCTTCATCTTTTTCCATGCCCCCCTAACATATTCCCAGTAATTCTTCACTCGGCAGCCGTCCGCCACTGTCTAAAAATCTTTTAAGGCATGCGTCTGGGCTCGGATGGTAAACCTCGCCTGTTATAGTGTAAGAAAGCGCCGGGCAATTGCCCGTGCAGTAATCTATATAATAACAATCTCCGCAAAATTCAAATTCTCTTAACGGGATATTCCGCCTTCCTCTTAATTTCATTAGTTCAGCGTGATTCTGCCAAACATCTTTTAGGCTGTCTCTATTGACCCTTCCCAATTCAATATGGCTCAACTGGCTGCATGGGACCATGACGCCGTCGGCTCGAACCGCCATCTTATTCAAGACCCC
>MHFL01000005.1:26998-35909 GCA_001804165.1 Omnitrophica bacterium RIFCSPLOWO2_01_FULL_45_10
CTACAAGACAGCCGCGGCCTTCCAATTTTTTGCTTTCGCGGCGCGAGCGCTCCATCATAATCCACATCTTGGCTTCTGCCAGCGGCCCCGCATTGGCGCTGATACGGCCCTTATAAATTTTATTGAGCCGTAAAAGTGTCTCCATTGCCATAACCCTGTCCTTAATATCGAGTTGAATCTTATCGGCATTTTTTCGGCATAAACCCATGTAAGAGGCGGAGTTGGTCGAAAAACTTCCAAGTCCTACATCGACTAATAAAAGTTTAGCGATGGCGTCAAGATCAATGACATTCTTTTTATGTATTGTAACACGAACGGAGACCTGCACGTTTTGTTCTTTAAGATTTTCTATCCCTTCTATGGCTTTTTTAAAACTCCCTGTTCCCCTTGAGTAGTCATGTGTCATTGGCATAGAGCCATCTATCGAAATCTGGACACTATTACAGCGCCTTGTGGAAGCCAGAAACACCACCATATCTTTTGTAATTAGCGCACCATTCGTTAATATCTGATACCTCATTCTATTTTTAATTATACCATCTATTATCTCTTTTAAATCCTCGCGGCAAAATGGCTCACCTCCCGCGAGAACAACATTCATCACATTCAAGCGGCTCAATTCTTCAAAAAATTTAAGCCACTCTTCTTTGGGAAGATCGGCCTTTACTTCTGCCGCGCTGCCAAAATGGCTGCAATACTTGCATGTGAGATTGCATCTATTTGTTATATCAATATCTATAGAGCGAGGCGAGGCCATCACGTTCATATCTCGTATCCTGCCATTCCTTTAGTGACAAGGTCGTCTACAAACTTATTGGTATGCGTGTCCGCATCGTAGGGAACACCCTTACAGCACGGCCGCAGCTTTTTTACAATATCATCAACGCCGTTCTTCCCATTGAGATGTTTCCAGATGAATACAGAGACCGGATTGAGGCCAAAGGCATCGCCTGTATCCGGATTAAAAAGGATTGCCCAATCGTCGAATTCCTCCCTTAAAACTACAATAGGATTCGCTACCACTTTTTTACCTTTTTCCATATCTCTCCTTTCTTAATTTAATAATTCATCGCGTCCCGCGGAGTTCTTATATTTAGAATCCTTAAAATCAGTTCCCTCGCTGGTACATAATAGCCGGAGAGCATGAATCTATATATAAACGGATACCTTGATAGTTTCGACACGAAGACTCTTTTCAAGATATAGACATCCTCGTCCTTGAATTCTCCTCTTCGATAAGCGGTTCCCACTGCCGCTGTGTATCCACTCTCTTTTACCACCTCTTTAATAGATTCATTGAGCGCGCCAAAGGGATATGCGAAGAGAGTAACCGGCTTCCCAAGTCGCTCCTCTAAAAGCGATTTCGACATTACTATCTCGCGTTCTGCCTCAGAGTGAGAAAGTCGAGTCAAGGGCTTGTGCGATATACTATGAGCGCCTATTTCTACTAAAGAATCTTTTTGTAATTCTTTGAGTTCGCTCCAGGTTAGATAACCCGATTCTTTTTCCAAAAGATCCGTGAAGATGAAGGCGGTAACATTATAGCGGTAGGTTTTGATAATAGGATATGCTATTTCGTAAAAGTCTCTATGGCCATCGTCGAATGTCAAAGCAACGCGGTTATCTGGAACTCTTCTGCCCGTTCTCATCGCCTCCACTGCCTCTTCAAGAGACATCACCTGATAATCATGTCTTCGAAGATAGACCATCTGTTTTAAGAATACACCCTTATTAATACTCAAAATATCGGCGCCTTTCTATTCGGCTGAAATAGAATGATAGGTAAGAATCGGCATCGCGCGGCACGGCGCGATAAATACGAAGAATATGAGCATAACAGATGCGATCGATGCGGCGAATAAAAGGACTACTCCTTTGATAAAAAACTTTGTTTTAGAATTCATAATTCCCTGACTCATTATATAATAATAAGTTGCTTGAGAAACGTCCCCATCATTAATAAGTTGCTAAGAAACGTCCCCATCATTAACCCATCATTAAACATCGTTTCATCGTTTCTTAATTCTTTCGATGTCGGATTCCAACATCATCCTTACCAATTCCTCGAATCGGACAGACGGCGACCAGCCCAATTTCTTCTTTGCCTTGGCAAAATCGCCCTTTAACTCAAATACCTCCGCAGGCCGGTAGAGATTTTTTTCGATCACAACATGATTCTCCCAATTGAGCCCCGCGAATTTAAAGGCCATCTCCACGAATTCCCTTACGGAATGGCTCTCGCCCGTCGCGATTACATAATCGTCAGGCGTGTCCTGTTGAAGCATGAGCCACATTGCCTTAACATAGTCAGCCGCATATCCCCAGTCCCTCTTGGCATCCAAGTTGCCTAATGAGAGTTTATCCGCGAGTCCTTTCTTTATCTTGGCAACAGTGCTCGTGATCTTCCGTGAGACGAATTCGAAGCCCCGGCGCGGAGATTCGTGATTAAATAGGATGCCGCTTGAAAAATGCAACCCATATGCCTCGCGATAATTGCGGGTTAAGGAATAGCCCACTACCTTAGAAATGCCATATGGCGAGCGTGGATGGAATGGGGTGTCTTCATTCTGAGGCGTCTCTTTCACGAGGCCGAACATTTCGCTCGACGCTGCAAAATAGAATCTCGCTTTTGGCGCCCTCTGCCTCAAGGCCGATAGTATGTAACTTGTGCCGTTTATGTTCGTGTCTATGGTGGAAAACTCGTCTTCGAAAGAATAACTTACAAAACTTTGCGCCGCGAGATGGTAGCATTCATCGGGCTTCACTCTTTCAATGATATTGAATATGCTCGCGTAACTGTCTAAAGTGCCCGCGTGCAAAATCAATTTATCCTGAATATGCCTTATTCGCCGCAGCCTGTGCTCCGGGTCCTCGATGGCTACGCGCCTTATAATACCGTGCACTTCGTAACCCTTGGAAAGCAAAAACTCAGCAAGGTATGAGCCGTCCTGTCCGGTGATTCCAGTGATAAGCGCCTTTCTTTTTGTCATCGTCAAAACTCCTTTTTTATCAACTTACCCGATGATTCCTTTTTAGAAATTAATATTTTTAAAGACTCCGCGCCTTTGTTGAAGAGAAGGTCAACTATCGACATAAACGGGATAAAAGGCTCATGCAGTTGTTCGTACTCCGGATGCCTGAAATCCTGATATTCTAACTTTATCCCGCCCGCTTCGAAAAGCCCTTCATCGAGATAAACCCTACCGCCAATGCCTGAAAGGTAAGTATCCGCTCCTAATACCTTGCAGATATCATGGATGCGCTCCGTTTTCCTCGTTTTTACTTTAAGCCGCGATTCAAAATAGACGGGCTTTTCTATTCCTAAAAAACGATTCATCGACTCTATTATATATATGTTTAATTCTATCAATCTTTCCCAATTTCTGCTATATAAATTTTCGAAAAAACCGCTATATCTTTCAAAGAACGGAGCACGAGAATAATTCACGCATACCGCCCTCCAATGCCTTTTTCGCCATTCTTGAGAATTATCTATTATTACATCCGATATCTTGGGGTATGCCTCCCCATTCTTCAAAATAGGCACCGTAAGCCACATCCATCCATCCTTAGTCCTAATGCGGTTTCGGTTTTGATATTCTCTTGCCTTATACTGGACATTGTCCAGAAAAACAAATGCGTCGCTATTTAATATTTTATTGAAATATCCGAGCCATGGTAAATATTGCGGCTGGTGTACGGAAACTATCATATGCGGCTTACCTCTTTATAGACAGAATTTATCTCTTTTAACATCATTTCAACGGAAAACTTTTCATCAACCCATTTTCTGGCACTTTTAGACATGCTTGACATTTTTCCCTCATCCTCAAGGAGCCCGCAAATCGCGTCGGCTAACTCCTCTGTATCTCGCGAAGGTACGAGTATGCCGGTGACGTCCTCCTTCACCACTTCCGCGATGCCTCCCACCTTCGTCGCCACAACGGGTATACCCAGTCCTTGAGCCTCCAATAGCACCCTTCCGACCGCCTCATTGAGCGACGGCTGGACAAGGATGTCAAGAAAAGAGATGATTTCTAATGCGTCGTCCCGCCATCCCGTGAATATCACTGTATCGCCAAGGCCTAATTCCTTGACCCTGTTCTCCAGTTTGCGTCGCAGACTCCCCTCGCCGGCAACGAGAAACCTCACGCCTTCGGTTCTTCTCGCGACCATCTCGGCCGCTTCTATAAAATATTCCGGACCTTTGACCTCCTCCAACCGCGAGACCATCCCGACTATCCTCTCGTCAAGACGGAAGCCGAGTTCTTCCTTCTTCCTAAGCGCTTCTACCCTGTCTATACCCTTAAATTGCAGGTTCATTCCTGACGGGACGACCCTGATCCTCTTATCTTCGGCTATCCCGAACTTGAGCAAATCCTCCTTTTCTAAATCGCTCAATGCCACAAAACCGTCTGTGAAGCGCGCTAAAAATCTCTCCAATCTCTTAACCAGCATGCTTATGAAAGGACTAAAATATCCGTAGAAATTGTGGCCGTGAGGCATATGAACTATTCTTCGGCATCCTGCCAGATAGGCGGCAACTCTTCCCAGCGCGCCTGCCTTGGCCGTATGCGTATGCACTATATCGAACTTCTCTTTCAGTAAAATGAGATATAACTTCATTAGCGAGAGACTGTCGAGAAAGAGATTGGCCTCTCTTCTTAACCATGGAATTACGATGATATCGTTTTTGAACTCCTCTAAAAAATTTTTTGTCCCGGCGCTAAAATTCTTCGTGGGGCCTGTTATGAGTTTTACATCATACCCGTCCTGTTTTAAGGACGCGCAGATTATCCTGATTATATCAGGCGAACCGGCCCAATCCATGCGCGTCACGATCTGGGCGACCCTTACCTTTTTCATAAATGGCTCTTATAATTCAATACCTGAATAGTTCTGTGCATCTGGCGCATGCCGGAAACATCCTGTTTTCTTTGAGAAGCCCTCTGAACTTGCGCGCCTTGTCGCCATTCCATAAATCTCTGAATCGATCTTTCTTGATATTGCCATAAGAATAATTTGAATTCAAACACGGCCTGACGTCTCCTTGCGGCAGCACATATGCCGCCATCCAGGGGCTTATGCACCTACCTTTGTATTCTGAAAGTGTATTAGAGGGGTCCGCGTAATATTCCCTCAATCCCTTCAAGGAAAGATCGGGGAAGAAACTGACGTTGAACACATACCGGCGAGAGAGAATCTTTTTCATCTCCTCATATAAAATCTTAGGCTGGATCTCGGGCTTAAAATTAAACCCTTCCCAGTCCATGGACGCGCAATCCAATACAGAATCAAATCTTTTCTGCTCGTGAAGTAGATGGTTATTAACGAATATCAGGTTATGAAAGGTCAGAGAGTCCGCGCCGACCTCTTCGGCCGCGTCTATCAACTGCTCCAAATACCTTAAATTATATTTCGTGATTGTGCACTGCAAATTTACAAGCGGTTTTTTAAGAGCCCTCCTTTTTTTCATCTGCCTCACTTGCTTTAGCCCTTTTGTGACTTTTTCAAATAGGCCAGGACGACCCCTTATCTCGTCATGCACATTCTTACCGCCGTCCAACGAGACATTTAACGCGTCGATCCTGGAATCCACCAGCGCGCCGGCAAGTTCATCAAGCAAAAAACCGTTCGTTATCATGATGCAGTGCATAAATTTTGCCTTGACGTATCTTATCAAATCCAGACAACCGGAATGAAGAAGCGGTTCGCCGCCAAAAAGGGTTATATTGGGCCTAAAGGACCCGATGTCGTCTATTACCGATTTCAATTCTTTTAAAGACAACTCTTCGCGCACCTCCCTCGCCGATTTTTTCCTGGTAATACCTCCCTCTCCCCACTGGCCGCACATCTTACATGTTAGATTACAGCGATGGGTCAGAAATAAAGTTATCGACTCTGGCAAAGCCGCCGCGCTTTTAGAAAAAAGATAATTAACATACGACTCGAACCGTTTTCTAAGGACCCTGAAACCATACGCGGGTTCTTTCAGGCCCTTATGCGCTAATGTATTTAAATTTCGCGATTGGATCATGCCCGATTCATAACCTCAATGATTTTATACAGTTTTTTTTCTTCTGCTTGCGGATGAACCGGAAGCGTTAAAAGATGGTCCGCGATATAATTCGCGCATGGAAAATCTCGCCTTTTATACCCGATGTCAAACATATGATGGAGAGGGCGCATATACATCCGAGACGCCTCTATTCCCGCCGCCCACAATTCTTCCCGCGCGACATCCCTATTTTTTAAGTCCTTAAATAGGATCGGCAGACGGTTAAACACCGGCCGCGAATCTTTTAAAATCTTCGGCAAACTTATCGAGTCCTTCTCTTTTAATCCATCGAGCAAAAACGAGCCATTATCATGTCTTTTCGAAAAAAATCCTTCGCTCTTTTCCATCAAAAGCGAGCCTAATCCAGCGTGTAAATCGCTTATCCTTTTAATCGAAATATCCCGGGGGGGCGCGGTATCTTTAAAACGTGATATGATTGGAAATCCCAGCCCGTATATAAATGGCTTAACCGATAAAGAGAACGCGAGGATCTTAAGAGTATGCGTGAATTTAGAAATACGGTTCTCTTTTTTTAGATCGCGCAGTTCTTTTCCAATAGCCGCGGCTATCCCGTCATCATTCGTCGCTATAGAGCCGCCGCCGTAAAGGGCAAGGTTCTTCCCCCGGTTAAAACTGAAAAAACTGATCTTCCCGAAACTACCTGTGTGACGGCCATCCAGAGAGCTCCCCATCGACTGCGCGCAATCCTCGATCAGAATGACGTCGCGCGGCAGTTTTTGCTGTAAGGACCTGATATCTTTAACGACGAGTCCAAACATGTGAACTGCCGCAACGGCTAAAGTATCTTTTGAGATCGCGTTGAAGAGAGATTCTTCAGAAAGATTAAAATCATCTTGAGAAACATCGCATAACACAGGCTTCAGGCCCGCCTTTATTACGCTAACGACGAGACTCCCCGCCGTATATGCCGGTAAAATAAACTCTTTTCTCCCCGACCTCTCTTTTAGTATTTTAAGGATGATATAAAAAGAAGCTGTCCCGGAGTTCGTTAAATGGATGTGTCTGGCCTGCGCAAGGCCGGCTAACGCGCGGCTAAACTCACCGATAACACATTCCTTTTCCATCCGGCTGAAAACAGACATTAAATCTTTATAAGTGACGCTGGAACCTATGATAGGGACTTTATATACCATTATTTTTCGCCTCAATGATGTTAATGGGCGACAGCCATTTTAATGGAAAACCTAAAAATTTTCTTTTGACGATCTTAAAATTCAAACTTCTCAAAATAGATTCGACCTCTCCGGGATGATAGGCAGTCAAAGGAAGACCTTCGAGCGTATTATCGTAATGCCGCGCAAGGCGGTATTTAAGTCTGAGGAGAGGATTTGCGGCGTTACGAAAATCGAATATTATAGCGCCTGACGGTTTACACACTCGCTTTATCTCTTGCAGCACAGATTTCAGGGTTTCTGCGGAATCCATATTCAAAAATACATTAACGCATACAACGACATCAAAAAAACCATTTTCAAACGACATCTTAGAGGCATCCTGCAGGGATAATGTTACGCGTTTAATACCTCTATTGTCGCATCTATTTTGCGCTTCCTTTAACCGAGTCTCATTGTTATCTATTCCCCACAATCTTGCTCCGGGACAGCGCGCTCTAGCGAGTTTGAGCAAAAAGAAACCTTCGCCGCAGCCTATTTCAAGAAGGTTTCCGTTTGACTCTCGGCATAAAGCAAAGGCCTCTTGTCTTACCATATCCTGCCAATAGCCGGCAGAATATTCGCCCCTCTCTTCCGGATCGGAACATTTGCGATGAAACCACTCGTACATTTTTTTCAGCATATTAAATAAACCTAATCCTATGTCGTAGGGCAGGTTTTGGTTCGACTTCGCTCACCATCCCTCGAACCATCCCGAGCTTGTCGAGGAAAAACCTGCCCTACGCCTATTTTTTCATTCAGCAATTTTAATGCCGCCGGGATTACTTCTGCCGGCGATATTGCCTTCAGGCATTTAATCGATTTGCATCTCTCCCTGTCACAGGGCGAACAATCTGTTTCTTTCCTGAAAACGATTGCTTGAGCAAAAATAGCGCGGGGGTCAAAACGTTCAATATAACCCGGGCCGAAGATCGCTATCAAGGGCGTCTTCAGGGCCGCCGCTATATGCATGGGGGCGCTATCATTAGCGATATAAAGCCGGCATCTTTTTATTAAAGCGGCGAGCTCTCTTATATTAAATTTGCCCATACTATTCAATATGGTCAGCCTCTTACCGGCCATTCTTATTAATCCTTCCGCCAGACGCGTCTCCTCGCGTGTACCTGTGACGACAAAAAAAACCTTGTGATCTATTTTGTCGCGTATCGTCTCTAAAACCTCGTAAAAATTTTCGATGGGCCACCTGTGAGAGGGTTTCCCGCCGGGATGTATGCCTATAAAAACGTCTCTCTCTGAAACGCCGTTCTTTTCTAAAATCTTATCGATCCTTTTTAAACTATCCCTATCGATATAAAAGTCTATCTTCCTGTCATAAACATCCGCGTTGAGCATCTCGATCGTATCGATGTCATAGGCCGCTTCATGTTTATTACCTATCGTCGTTTCGGGAATCGAGATATCAAAAAATTCACCTCTTCCATCGGTATTCCTGCCTGCGGTCAACGCGGGCCTAATGATAGAGAATAGGCGCTTGAGCCGAGACGCGCTCCGTTTTGAGAGAATAGTGCGCATATTGACCGCCAGGTCAAACCTTTTCTTTCTCAACGCCAATATGGTTCTTAAATTTCTGAATAAGGCGACGGGGCCGCAGCCTGTATAAAGAATGAAGACTTCGTCTAAAAATGGCTGAGTATTAGCAAGTTCTGAGACACTACTGAAT
>MHFL01000006.1:0-1779 GCA_001804165.1 Omnitrophica bacterium RIFCSPLOWO2_01_FULL_45_10
CACTATCCCCGAATTTTACAGAGAAAATTCGGGGATTACGCCTTAAGGGCATCCTGCCGGTATCTGCCTAGACAGCGCAAAATATTTTACTTCTTGGTGTGGGTAGAATGGCTAAAATTTGGGTATACATTATAAAGAATGAAATTTTTACGGGTGACGCGAGGTCCAGCCTGAGGCGCGCACAAGGCCGAAGCGGGATGGGGCAGTACAGATACGCGCCTCGCTTTAACTCAGATTGTAAACCCCGCAAGGCCGCGGAGCACCGAAGGCGACCGAGCGGCAGGACCCGTAAAAATTTCACATCCTAAGCAGGACCCAAATTTTAGCCTGGGTTTCGAGAGAATTATGAGATGCCTTCTTGTATTTACACTAGATTATGATATACTAAACTAAATAGATAAAAAAATAATGAAAAAAGTTATAGCATTGATACTAGGCGGAGGGCAGGGGAAGAGATTATTCCCACTTACCATGTACCGCTCTAAGCCGGCTGTGCCCATCGGAGGAAAATATCGTCTAATAGACATACCGGTATCCAACTGTCTGCATTCGAATATAAAAGACATATACGTCCTGACCCAGTTTAATTCCGAATCTTTAAATAACCATATAAATCATACATACAGATTTGACTATTTCTCGCGCGCCTTTGTCAGAATACTCGCGGCCGAGCAGACGCTTCAGAACACTAACTGGTTTCAAGGGACCGCGGATGCGGTAAGAAAGAATTTGTCCCATCTCAACATGGAAGGCGACGAAGAAATTTTGATATTATCCGGAGACCAGATTTATGAGATGGACTATAGGGATTTGATTCACTATCATAGAAAGAATAAATCCGATGTGACAGTGTCGGTTGTGCCTGTTACTCAAAGAGATGCCGGTGAACTGGGAATTTTACGGTCGAATGAAAGCGGGCTGATAACAGGATTCATAGAGAAACCCAAAACGGCTAAAGAACTGAGAGATTTTAAATTTTCCCAAGATGGAGCCGCCAAATATCTTGCATCGATGGGTGTTTATATCTTTAACGCGGCGACGTTAGTGAAGGCGCTTGAAGCGAGCGATGTGGATTTGGACTTCGGCCGCGAAGTCATACCCCATGCGATAACAACTTTCAGGGCCTTTGGCTACGTATTCAAAGGATACTGGAAAGATGTCGGAAGCGTGAAAGCATTCTATGACGCGAACATAGAGATCGCGACGTCTAAACCGCATTTTGGCTTCGTTTATAAAGGGGGAGTTTTTACGAGGCCGCGTTTCCTGCCTCCGACGCGAATCTCTAGTTCAAATATGAAAAATTCTATTGTGGCTGACGGGACGATAATAAATGGCGCCAGGATAAGTCGTTCCTCGATCGGTTTAAGAACCGTGATAGGTAAAAGATGCCATATTGATAGAACGGTTATAATGGGCGCAGATTATTACGAGGATCCCGACTCGACGGCCCCTATAAAGATAGGGATAGGCGATGGCTGTATTGTAGAGAGGGCGATAATAGACAAAAACGCGCGGATTGGGAAAAAAGCGAGAATACGTAATGTCGGAAAGGTGGGGAATTTAGACGCTGAAAATTACTTCATAAGAGACGGCATTGTTATCATACCGAAGAACGCCGTATTAAAGGATGGAATGAGGATTTAACTTTACAGCCTTGAGCGCTTCTCCGTTTCCGTAATGTTTCACGAATCTTATTTATTGTCCCAATCTTATCGAGCGCCCAAGAAGGCGCGATATGATTATCCTTTGATCCCTCCCCCGTCACTCTCTGAACGATTA
>MHFL01000006.1:1802-7823 GCA_001804165.1 Omnitrophica bacterium RIFCSPLOWO2_01_FULL_45_10
AACGCGCATGCAAGTTCGACATACTCATCCTGTTCTAAAAGTTTAATCTCACCTGCAAAATATAATTTTTCAAGGCCGCTCCCTTTCAATATATGCAAAAGATGTATTTTTACGCCATTTAATTTTAATTCCGTAATCTTCCGGGCGGTCTCAATCATATCGTCTTTTGTCTCTTGGGGCAATCCAAGTATGACGTGACAGCATATCGGGATATCGTATATTTTTGTAATGTTTACGGCATTTAAAAAATCTTCAAAGTTGTGCCCTCTATTTATTAACGTTAATGTTCTATTGTGCGTCGATTGGAGCCCGTATTCAATCCATACCTCATATCGTTTTTTATAAGATGATATAAGTTCTAATTTTTCTCTGTCAACAGCGTCGGGCCTTGTTCCTATTGATATGCCGACGACCTCTTTAAACGGCAAAATCTCATCATATATCTTTTTTAGTTTATCCACAGGCGCATACGTATTTGTGAAGGCCTGAAAATACGCGACAAATTTTTTCGCGCCCCTTGCCTCTTTCAGATAGTTTATTCTGGTTTCGAGCTGCTTCGCGATGGAATATTTTGGGTTTGTATAAACAGACCTTGAGCCGTCAACATTGCAGTAAATACATCCCCCGCCGCCCTTTGTTCCGTCGCGATTGGGACAGGTGAATCCGGCATCAAGCCCTATCCTATAGACCTTAGAGCCGTATTTTGTTTTGAGATATGAATTGTAATCGTTGTAAAGCTTCATTGTCGGCGTAGTTTATCCAAATAAATCATTAATATCGATATTGCCGCTGGCGTTACGCCGGAGATGCGCGAGGCCTGGCCAAGCGTCAGGGGTCTAATTTTTGTAAGTTTCTCTTTTATTTCAGATGACAGTCCGTGGATTTTGCTATAATCTATATTTTCCGGTATCTTAATATGTTCAATCTTGCCGAAACGCGCAATTTCGGCCAATTGCCTTTTGATGAAGCCCTCATATTTGACTTCTATCTCCACTTCCTTTATCTCATCGGGCGATAGTCCAAAATCATCATCTATGGCAACCAAACCGCCATAGGAGACGCCGGGCCGTCTAAGCGCTTTTTCTAACTTAGTGCCCTTCAAATGGTTAAGTGCGTTATCTATATTCTCTTTCTTTCTAATAACCTCCTTATGCCTTTTTTCCTCAACCAAGCCCACTTCATACCCGATGCGGCTTA
This sequence comes from Omnitrophica bacterium RIFCSPLOWO2_01_FULL_45_10, assembly GCA_001804165.1. Classification (GTDB taxonomy): domain Bacteria; phylum Omnitrophota; class Gorgyraeia; order 2-01-FULL-45-10; family 2-01-FULL-45-10; genus 2-01-FULL-45-10-A. The sequence goes on from MHFL01000006.1 coordinate 3,000, forward strand.
GCCGTAAGTCCGCGTTATCCTCTCTAATAAGGAGCCGATATTCAACTCGTGAGGTAAACATTCTGTATGGCTCATTCGTCCCTTTTGTCACAAGATCATCTATTAATACTCCTATGTAGCCCTCAGAGCGTTCAAGAACAAGCGGCGGCTTCCCCTTTACCTTCAGGCCCGCGTTTATACCCGCCATGAGCCCTAAACTGGCGGCTTCTTCGTATCCCGTTGTGCCGTTTATCTGTCCGGCCAAATATAATCCTTTAATCCCTTTTGTCTCTAATGTAGGATAGAGCTGGGTCGGGTCGGCATAATCATATTCTATACCATACCCGGGACGTATTATTTTGGTATGCTCTAATCCCACTACGGAATGTATCAACTTCTCTTGAACATCGACCGGAAGGCTTGTGGAGATTCCGTTCGGATAATATTCATGTGTATTCAAACCTTCCGGCTCCAAAAAAATATGGTGTCTATCACGTCCGGGGAAACGATATACTTTATCTTCAATCGACGGACAATACCGTACCCCTGTTCCTTTAATCTTTCCAGTAAAGAGAGGCGAACGGTCAAGGTTCTCTCTTATGATCTCATGGGTTCTTTTATTGGTATAGGTTATGTAACATGGAAGTTGTTCTCTCGAAATCCTATGTGTTAGAGATGAAAACGGTATTACATCTTCGTCACCATGCTGAACGGCCAACTTATCAAAATTTATTGTCCTCCCATCCAGACGCGCGCATGTCCCTGTCTTAAGTCGTCCCATTTTGAGGCCAAGATTCTTTAAGGTCCTTGCGAGAGCCTCGGAATTCCTCTCCCCTATCCTTCCGCCAAACGAATGCTCGAGGCCTATATGAATTAAGCCGTTTAAAAATGTCCCCGGTGTTATTATGACGGTTTTTGCGGGAAAGCTCTCTTTTAACGACGTCGCGACTGCCTCGACAGAGCCGTTTCTGACTAATATATCCTCCACAGCCGACTCTTTTATATCCAAATTCGCCTGACCTTCCACAACAGATTTCATATATAATCTATATAACTGTCTATCAACCTGAGCCCTTGACGATCTGACCGCGGGGCCCTTCCTGGTATTTAGCAGGCGGAATTGCAGTAGCGTAGCGTCTGTTGCCTTGGCCATCTCCCCTCCTAAGGCATCGATCTCCTTTACAAGTTGGCCCTTCGCAAGACCCCCAATTGCGGGATTGCAGGACATGAGCCCTATCGTATCAGCGCTTATGGTCAAAAGAAGCGTCTTACAGCCAATCCTCGCGGCAGCAAGGGCGGCCTCGCATCCGGCATGTCCTGCTCCAACTACTATGACGTCGTAAATATTGCTTTTTTGCATAGTATAGTGTATACTTTTATTGGATGACAACAGCTAAGCGACCCGTTCGCGGGTCTAAAGGTCATTGCACCTATACAGTGCTGTTGCCATCCTTTTTTGTCTTCATACATCAAGAGAGGGTAGTAAGAAGGGCTAATAGAGGTTATTTTCTGTAGAATCTATTTATCGCGGATACCGCCTCCTGCGGCGTATCTACGACCTTGAAGATGCTTAGATCGATTTTATCTATGGTATTATTGGTTAATAAAGTTTGACGTATCCACTGCACGAGCCCCTTCCAGAACGATTGCCCTACTAATATTATCGGAAACGGCTCTATCCTCTTGGTCTGAATGAGCGTAATCATCTCAAAAAATTCATCGCACGTTCCGTAGCCGCCCGGAAACGCCACGAAGGCCTTAGAATATTTCGCGAACATAACCTTGCGGCAGAAGAAGTACTTGAATTCTAATAACCTCGTAACGTACTTATTTGGCTCCTGAATGGTCGGAATCAGGATATTGAGCCCTATTGACTCTCCCCCCGCCTCTCTGGCGCCTTTATTAGCCGCCTCCATGATGCCTGGTCCAGCGCCGGTTATCACCGCATACCCGCTTCTCGCGAGCATTCCGGCCGTGGCCATGGCCATTTTATAAAATTTGCTGGTCCTCAACGCCTTTGCCGAGCCGAAGATAGAGACGGCCTCTTTGATATCGGAAAGTTCCTCGAACCCTTCGACGAATTCGCTCATAATGCGGAATATCCGCCATGGGTCCTCTTTTGTAAAATCTTCTTTTAACGCGGGCATCCGTTACCTGTTCCGCTCTTTTATGAGTAAGTTTTTATCAAACCCTTTTATGATTCTATATGTAAGAAAATATCCAAGACCATCCAATGGATTGGTGAGTTGGTCAAACACAACGTGCTGAGTCATGCCTATGGCAATTGCGGTATAAAGATTCCCTTGGCCTCGAAGAAATAGCCAAACCCAAAATAAAATAATAACCTCATAAGAATGAAGCAGTATATAGATTCTTTTTAGATTAAACTCAAGACAGGCATAATATATCTTTGACGCTTGGAGAGTAAACCCATGATTCAAATAATAATCTAATACGTGGTCTAGATCTACGAAGACGCCCGCAACAAATGATAAAATAGCGCATCCGAATGACTTGAAATAAGCCCCAACTAAGATACTGACTAGACCCGATACCCCAACGTGCGCTAATGGCTTCACAACTTAACGATAGAGTCAAACGTCCCGAAAGCGTTCTTTTCTCGTTCAGAGTTTTCTCTATCCTCAAGCCAAATGCCATCCGCGACAAATTTGTATTTATATCTTCCCGGAGAGAGGTTCATCCTCTTCTCCCATTTACCGTCGCTGAGTCTCGACAAACGATGCTCATCGGATATCTGCCAATTATTGAAGTCTCCCACCAGAAATATCTCCTTAGCTTCGGGTAAATTTATGGTGAATGTCACTTCCTTAATAGATGGGCTTGAGTAAGATTTAGTCTCCTCACTCGGAGCCGGCGTAACATTCTCTTGAGTGACTTGAGACGATTCCTCCAGCGCCTTCTCGAATTCAGGCGCCTTCTCAAATCCGAAGATTTCCTTCGCCAGGCTCAAGTAGTCGATCGCGCCGTTAGATTCTTTATCAAATTGAATGATAGATACGCCGTTCGCCGCGGCCCTTTTCAGTGAAACGTTCATCCTTATGACGGTTGACAACATCTCGCTCTTAAAGAAAGTCCTTATCTCATCCAGCATCGTTTGTGAATATTTTGTCCTTTTATCGAATAGAGTCGCGAGCGCGTCTACTCGAGGCGCGTGGTTTATCTTGACTTTAATCAATTCCAGCATCCCTAAGAGCTTACTAACACCCATGAGCGAAAATATGCTCATATCTATGGGAACGATAACCTGTTCCGCGGCCCTTAACGCGTTAAATGTGAGGAACCCCAGACTGGGCGGACAATCTATTATGATGTAATCATAATTCAGTTTTTCATTATTGGATAGGGCCTGATGGAGTTTTGAAACGGCGTCTTCTTTATCTTTTAATTCCTGTTCCAGCGTGCTGAGCAAAATATTGGATGGAATGATGTCCAAGTTTTGAGATACGTTAATTATGCAGTCGCATATTTCTCGCTTCTTCTCTGAATTGTCCGTCAATACGTTATATATAGTTCGGTCCACCAGTTGACCGGTTGCGCCGAGGCCGAATGAGGCATGTGACTGCGGATCTAAATCTATCAGGAGCACCTTTCTTCTGGAGGCGGCGAGAGCGCCGGCTAAATTTATAGCGGTCGTGGTCTTGCCACAGCCTCCCTTTTGGTTAGCTATGGATATGGTCTTCATCGTTTAAAACCCCTCCTTTCTCAGTTCAATATTTTTTATGTAGATGGTATAATCTATGAGAGAATTCAACTTTTCACTGGATTCCCCGATATAACCGCATTCTATCCGCATATGGATTATCCTGGACATATCCATGCTCTTCTTCATATCGCCAAATTTTATCTCCTCGGATCTCCAATTCGACGCGAGGCATATATCGTTAACCCTGTAGGTTTTATTATCAACGTCTCTCAAGACAAGGTTTGCCCTTTCGCCCCCAACATTGCCCTTTAGGTCTAAGTATAATTTTCTATCGGAAAAATCTATTGGAAATTTAAAATTCAGCGATAAGTCGGCCCAGTTATATTTTTTAGGATTGTTTAATATGATGAGTTTAGCCGAAATTCGGCTCATTCCTCTCGCCGAACCGCGGAAGTCAAATCTTTCCACCGCGTTTTTATTTATATGACCTTTGCCAAATATTGTTATTACCTTCGACGCATTGATTCTCAGCTCCAAAAATCTAGTGTATTGTCTTCCGAAAATCCACCACCCTACGATTAGAAGGGCCACGACAACTATCGCGACAGGCCCTATCAGTCCGATGTCAAATGGCTTATTTATACGCTTATTTTTCCTACTATGGGTTTTTCGATGAAAATAGGTATCGGCGATCTGTTCGTGAAGCATATCGACTTTTTGAGGAGGGCTTTTTAACGTCTCTATGATTTTGCTCATTCTATCAACTTTTACCATAATATATTAACCCATCAAAAGAGATATTACAAATGTTTTTTTGCAAAAGCCACCCCATTTTTGAATATCGCTAGACCATCTCCCGCATCATCGCGAGCTCCTTTAGTCCAGTTAGGATGCTGATACCGGCTCGTGTGCCTTTCGGGATGCGGCATAAGACCGAATATGCGTCCTGTCATGTCGCAAATGCCGGCTATATTCTCTATTGAGCCATTTGGGTTACTCGGGTATCCAGCGCTTTTTCCTCTCGAATCAGCATATTCAAAGACTATCAGCCCATTTTCTATGAGTTTCTTCAAGATATCTTCATCCCTGGGTACGAACTTTCCTTCTCCATGCGCCACCGGCAGTTCAATTATTTCCTCCGTTCCCTTTGTCCAAACACATCTTTCTCCCGTTCCCCGTTC
>MHFL01000006.1:7830-12642 GCA_001804165.1 Omnitrophica bacterium RIFCSPLOWO2_01_FULL_45_10
CCCTTGCCCCTTTTTAAATGCACCCACCTGTCTTCAAACTTATTCGAATCATTCAACGTCAATGTCGCCTCAATGGTCTGAAAATTTCCCGCAAGGTTTGGCAGAAGCCCCGCCTTTACGAGGGTCTGGAATCCGTTGCATATGCCTATTATGAGTTTTCCCGACTTTATGAATTTCAATATCTCATCTTTAAGTTTGAATCTTAATTCATTCGCGAGTATCTTCCCGCTTGCTATATCGTCGCCGTAAGTGAAACCTCCCGGTATGGCGAGGATGTCGTAGTCATTCAAATCCTTCTCTCTTCGTGTGAGTTCATTTATATGCACAAGTTCCGTTCCTGAGCCAGAGATTTCGAACGCGAAGGCCGTCTCTTTATCACAGTTTGTGCCCGCTGTCCTCAAAACAATTGCTTTGACCGCCTTTTTCATAGCCTATTACATATCCTTGAATGGGCTTTGCCAGGCCGATTTCATTTTTTTTATATCAGTATCAACTATAAGATCTTTATTTCTTGCGAAGATTTTGAAGGCCCCGTCATCGGTGAGAATGCCTAATTTGCGGATAGGGATGCCCTTCATCGCGGAGATAAACTTTCTTTCTTCACCAACCTCCGCAATAAACCGACTGTTCGATTCGGAAAATAGCAGCATCTCGTTACCCGCGCCCTTCATCCCATTTTTTTTGGATCCGCTGAAGCCGCCTAATTGTATCCGCATCCCGAGCCCTCCGGCAAATGCCATCTCAGATAATGATACCGCCATCCCTCCGTCGGAGCAGTCGTGACATGAGACGACATATCCATTGTTTATGGCGCGGTTCAGCGCATTCATGACGCGCCTTGCGTAAAATGGATTTACTTTCGGAATGTTTGAGCCGATAAATCCCTTCATCTTGTAATATTGAGAACCGCCCAGTTCATTATGCGTGATCCCTACAAGATATATCGCGTTCCCGGGCCTTTTAGCATCCATGCTTATCGCCGTGCTTATATCGTCCATTACCGCTATACACGAGATGAGAAGAGTGGGTGGTATCGAGATCGTTTTTTTGCCCGTAGAATATTCATTATTCAGGCTATCTTTACCCGAGATGAACGGAACGCCGTAACCTTTCGCTATATCGTAGCACGCTTTGGCCGCCCTCACCAAACCACCGAGCCTATCGGGCTTATCAGTATTGCCCCAGCAAAAATTATCAAGCAAAGCGGCCCTCTTTATATCGCCTCCCACAGAGACTATCTGCCTTAAGGCCTCGTCTATACAGGAGGCCGCCATCCAATAGGGATCGATCTTTCCGTAGTCAGGATTGATGCCGCAGGATAGTATGATTCCTCTTTTCGAATCCAAAATGGGTCTCGTGACCGAGGCGTCTCCGGGGCCGCCTCCATCTACGCCCTGAAGAGGTTTTAGGACGCTTCCGCCCTGGACCTCATGATCGTATTGCCGGATTATCCATTCTTTGCTTGCTATATTCAAATTGGACAATAGGGCCAATAGGTCTTGAGTTAAATCTCTACGGTGTTTAAGAATCGGCTCTTTAAAATCGGGCCTTCCCCATATCGCCTTTCTCGTTATGTCTGGAAGGCCGTTATGAAGAAATTCCATATCGATGTCGGCCACCATATGATCCTCATAAAAAAGCTTCAATCTATTGTCGCCTGTGAAACGTCCTATAACCGTCGCCTCAACGTCTTCGGATTCAAATATTGAATTCAATTTTTCTATCTTTTCCGGATTGACGGCAAGGGTCATCCTCTCCTGCGCCTCAGATATCCATATCTCGGTATATGTGAGGCCCTTGTATTTCAATGGGACCCTATCGAGGTGCACCTCGACGCCCAGATCCTCACCCATCTCTCCGACCGCGCTCGAGAGGCCGCCGGCGCCGCAGTCGGTAATGGCATTGTAAAGGTCAATGTCCCGGCATTTAAGAAGCGCATCGGCCATCTTCTTTTCCTGAATGGGGTTGCCAATCTGAACGCTGGAGCCGGATATATCTTTCGATTCATGCGTAAGTTCAGCGGATGAGAAAGTGGCTCCGTGTATTCCGTCCCTGCCCGTCCTCCCTCCCACCAGCACGACGTAATCTCCTCTTTCGACCTTTTTAAATGATTTCTCTTTCGGCATTATGCCCACATTGCCGCAGAATACAAGCGGGTTACCCGTGAAATTTTCATCGAACAAAACGGCGCCGTTCGATGTGGGTATACCCATCCTGTTTCCATAATCCCTGACGCCTGCCACAACCCCTTTCATGACTCTTTTGGGATGGAGCACGCCCTTCGGTAGTTTTTTATATGGATAATCAGGAAGGCCAAAACAGAATACATCGGTATTTATAATGGGCTTCGCGCCCAAGCCTGTGCCCAAGGGGTCGCGTATGACACCGCCTAAACCTGTCCCCGCCCCGCCGTAAGGCTCAAGGGCCGAGGGGTGATTATGCGTCTCTACCTTGAAGCATACATTATATTTTTCATCAAACCTGATTATGCCGGAGTTATCCTTAAAGACTGAGACGCACCACTTCTTTTTCAATTCCTTCGTGACCCTCATTATCGTTGATTTTAATAGATTGTCGATTTTTTCTACTTTGGATTTTGTCCGCCTTCGTTGTGACTTCGGCGTACATCCGCCGAAGCGTTCAGCGGAAGCGGATGGATTTTTTTCTATGTATTCTATCTTTCCCCTGAATGTCTTGTGCTTGCAGTGTTCGGACCAGGTTTGGGACAGGGTTTCGAGTTCACAGTCAGTGGGATCGCGCTTTAGATGTTTAAAATATCTCTGTATCTGGCGCATCTCCTCAAGATTTAAAAATAGTTGTCCCTGGCGGGATATCTTCTTTAACCTTGCGTCTTTGGCGTTAATGATGTTGACATATTTTAATTTAAACTGATATGAGGGCGGTTCGGGATAGATGGTTGAAGGGCCCGTTACTATGTGCTGAATCACTCTGTTATAAAGTATCCTGTCCCCTATTATACGAGTATCTTGAGCGCTCAAAATTCCTTTAATGAGATATTTCTTAATTGTTTTGACAGCGCTCACCTCTTTTATGCCAAGGTCGATAATCGCTCTTTTAACACTCTCCTCAACAGGATCCATGACGCCCGGATTATAAGCAATCTCCAGAACCTCGCACTTCTTTTCGTTAAGCACATTACCGCGATAACTAAATCTTTGCGTAATGGGGTCTGTCAATAGAGAGGCCGAGATAGTCCTGATGTTCGCTTCGCTTAAATGTCCTTCGAGAAGATATACGGATACAGTCTTGACATAATCGACATGACCTTTGAATCCAAGGTCATCTATATCCTTCTTAATGCTTACGCCGACAGGGTCGGTAAAACCCTCTTTTTCCGCGACCTCAATTTTCCAGATCATATTATATATCCCATCAAGCAAAATATTTTGTTTTCTCTAGGCAGATACCGGCAGGATGCCCTTAAGGCGATAGACGTCGTTGCGAGGAGGCCGAAGGCCGACGAAGCAATCTCAAAAAAGAGAGATTGCTTCGGCGCTAAAGCGCCTCGCAACGCCGAAAGGGCTCCTGCCGGTCAATCTGCCAAAATATCAATTGAAACAAAATATTTTACTCCCACTCTATTGTTGCCGGCGGCTTTGAGCTGATATCGTAAACGACTCGATTGACGCCCCTGACTTCGTTTATGATTCTATTCGATATCTTTGCCAATACTTCGTATGGAACGCGGGCCCAGTCCGCTGTCATGCCGTCTACGCTCGTGACGGACCTTAACGCGACGACGTTCTCATACGTCCTTTCGTCGCCCATGACCCCTACGGATTTCACCGGCAAAAGAACAGCGAACGCCTGCCAGATTTTATCGTATAGGCCCCTTTCTCGCAGGGCCAATATGAATCTATCGTCGACCTCTCTTAAGATATCGCACTTCTCTTTTGTTACTTCCCCTATGATCCTTACGGCGAGGCCCGGCCCCGGAAACGGGTGTCTTCCCAAGATCTCTTCCGGAAGACCCAGTTCACTGCCGACCTTCCTTACCTCGTCTTTAAATAAATATTTCAATGGCTCAATGAGACGTAAACGCATCTTCTTGGGCAATCCGCCGACATTATGATGTGTCTTTATTGTAGCGCTTGGGCCGCCGAAAGCGGTACGTGACTCTATCAGATCCGGATAGAGCGTGCCCTGGGCGAGAAATTTCACCCCCCCTATCCTCTTTGCCTCACGCTCAAAGACTTTGATAAAGGTTCTGCCTATGACCCTTCTTTTCTTCTCGGCATCGATTAGGCCTTTCAGGACTGTAAGAAATTCACGCGATGCGTCGACAACACGCAGATTTATCTTAAAATGTTTTTGGAACACATCCCTGACAGTCTCCCGCTCATTCTTGCGCAAGAGTCCGTTGTCAACGAATATAGAAACGAGCCTCGCGCCTATTGCTCTATGTACCAATACCGCCGCGACTGACGAGTCTACCCCTCCGGACAGTCCCAGGATCACTCGCCCGTCCTTACCCACGGTGTTTCGTATATCATTAACAGCATCCCTTACAAAGGACTTCATTGTCCAGTCGCCCTTTGCCCCGCAGATATCTTTGACGAAGTTCCTGATTATAATTCTTCCATATTCGGTATGCTCCACTTCCGGATGGAACTGAACGCCGTACAGGCGCCTTGGAAAGTGCGCGAATGCCGCTACAGGCGTGTTCTTTGACGTGCCGATGCGGATAAAACCTTCGGGCATGCGTTTCACCTTATCGCCATGGCTCATCCATGAGACGATATTTTTAGGAATGTTTTTAAATAAATGCCTATGGTCCTTTACAGTAAAGAT
>MHFL01000006.1:12656-13039 GCA_001804165.1 Omnitrophica bacterium RIFCSPLOWO2_01_FULL_45_10
GCCGAGCATTTTAGCCATTAATTGCATTCCGTAGCATATGCCGAGGATCGGTATATTAAGAGAGAATATCTCCTCATCGCATTTGGGAGCGCCTTTAGCGTAAACGCTTGCAGGTCCTCCGGAGAGAATTATTCCCTTAACGTTTTCTCTTTTTATCGCATGAATGGAAATATCGGGTGTCGCGATTTCGCAGAATACGCTCAACTCTCTTACCTTGCGGGCTATAAGTTGATTATACTGTGACCCGAAATCTATGATAAGAATCTTCTCGTTAGCCATTTCGCTCGCTTCGCTCGCGGTCGACGGTTTTACTAGTGTTCATATCGCTAAATGCCCTGACAGCGCGTCTTTTCGAGCGCCTTCTTTGAAGGGGGCTTGCAGAC
>MHFL01000006.1:13097-15092 GCA_001804165.1 Omnitrophica bacterium RIFCSPLOWO2_01_FULL_45_10
GCCTATGAACTGCCTGATGTCTTCTATAGCATGACTCGACGCTATGAGCTCTTTTTTAGTAGGGAAATCGATGCCGTAAAAACACGGCGATATGAGAGGGGGGCAGCTTATTCTCATATGTATCTCTTTGGCGCCGGCCTGGCGAAGGGCCCTCACCCGCCCTCTTGAAGTCGTGCCTCTTACGATAGAGTCTTCAATGACGACGACGCGCTTTCCGGTTAAAACATCCTTGATAGGATTAAGTTTAATCTTTACCTTAAAATCCCTTATTAGTTGGCTCGGCTGTATGAATGTTCTTCCTATGTAATGATTTCTGACAAACGCCATTTCTAAAGGTATATGAGATTCCTCGGCATATCCCAAGGCGGCGTACATGCCCGAGTCGGGTATGGGCATGATTATGTCCGCTAAAGCAGGGTGCTCCTTAGCGAGGGCCCTGCCGAGCCGCTTCCTCGTGAGATAGACGTTTTTCGTGAATATGTTGGAGTCGGGCCTCGCGAAATATATGTTCTCGAATATGCAGAAGGCATGTGACTTTTGAGCTGTAGCGCCTTTTAATGACCTTAGGCCATCTTTATCGATTATGATCGTCTCGCCGGGCTCTACGTCCCTTACGTAGGTCGCCTGAACCATGTCGAGGGCGCAGGTCTCGCTCGCGACTATGTGCGCGCCATTAAGCGTGCCTATACAAAGCGGCCTAAAGCCATAAGGGTCCCTAATCGCGTAGATGGCATCGTTTATCATGAGAACGAAGGAATACGCCCCTTTAAGCCGAGCCGCGATAGGTGTAATCTTTTCGTCATAATTATTCTTATGATCCTTGACTAAAAGGTGAACTATCAATTCCGAATCCATTGTGGTCTGTAGAATAGAACCCGCGTCCTCTAATTCGTCGCGCAGCGCCACAGAGTTTGTCAAATTGCCGTTATGAGCCACCGCTATGAATCCCTTTTTATGATTCACAAGAAGCGGCTGAACATTTTTAACGGTGCTTGAGCCGGTAGTTGAATAACGGACGTGGCCTACCGCAGAGTGGCCTTTCAATTTTTTTAGGGATGTTTCATCGAAGACATCGCCGACCAGTCCCATTCCCTTGTGCTGATAGACCTTCTTACCGTCATAACTTATGATCCCCGCAGATTCCTCCCCCCTATGCTGGAGCGCGTAAAGTCCGAGATATGCCAGTTGTGAGGCGTCTTTATGGCCGTATATTCCTATAACACCGCAATGGTCTTTCTTCATTTTTTTCGCCTCTGACGGACCCGCGGATCTTTGTGGCGGGGAATTTTAGTTTTTGAATCTTTAATTTTTTTGTGATACTCCTGCAGGGGCGTGACCGAAAACGCTTTCTTTTTTATCAAGGTCTCGATTCCGTTAACAGTCGCCTGAGCGCCTGAAATCGTCGTAACGAGCGAAACATCGTAGAGGATCGCGCTGGCTCTTATCCTTGCCTCATCTTCTTTGGTTATCTTTCCGACAGGCGTATTAATTATTAAATCAACCTTGCCATCCTTTAGCAGGTCTATGATGTTAGGCCTCCCTTCGTGAAGTTTTGGCAGGACCCTGACGTCGATATCGTTATTTTTTAAGCCTTGAGCGGTTCCGGATGTCGCCATTATTTTAAATCCAAGATCGGCCAGTTTTTTCGCTATGAAGACTATATTTCTCTTATCCTGATTCTTTACGCTGATGAAGACATTCCCCTTGATTGGGAGTTTCTGACCCGCCGCTATCTGGCTTTTCGCGTACGCGACGCCGAACGTGGAATCTATCCCCATCACCTCTCCTGTGGATTTCATCTCAGGCCCCAGAACCGCGTCCACGCCCGCAAACCTTACAAAAGGAAAAACGGACTCTTTTACCGCGTAATAATCCGTTCTTATTTCTTTCGTAAACTTTAATCCTTCAAGTGTCTTTCCGAGCATGATCTTCGTCGCCAACTTCGCCAAAGGCACGCCTATCGCCTTAGAGACAAAAGGGATCGTCCTTGACGCC
>MHFL01000006.1:15102-23497 GCA_001804165.1 Omnitrophica bacterium RIFCSPLOWO2_01_FULL_45_10
AATTCTTTTGCCATCGCGTACGTGTTCTTCCTTATGACTTCTATTATGTCTTTGCCTAGGGTGTGAGGCGGCAGAACCATCGCGCTGTCTCCTGAGTGGATCCCCGCCTCTTCTATATGCTCCATTATCCCGCCTATTACGCAATCTTTCCCGTCCGCGATAGCGTCCACATCTACCTCTATGGCATCCTCAAGGAATTTATCTATCAGGATCGGCCTCTCAGGCGACGCCTCAACCGCCTTTTCCATGTAGTCGTTTAAGGACCTCTCATCGTAGACGATCTCCATCGCCCGGCCGCCTAAGACATATGAGGGCCGGACCACTACAGGATATCCTATCTTTTTCGCGACCAACGCCGCCTCAGCGAATGAAACCGCTGTGCCGTTATCCGGCTGGATCAACCCGAGTTTCTTTAACATCCCCTGGAATCTTTTTCTATCCTCAGCTATGTCTATCGAATCCGGGCTCGTTCCAAGAATATTGACTCCGGCGTTCGCGAGAGAACCTGATATATTGAGAGGGGTCTGGCCGCCGAATTGAACAATTATGCCGATGGGTTTTTCGATCTCCACGATGCTCAAGACATCCTCTACCGTCAACGGCTCAAAATAGAGTCTGTCCGACGTGTCATAGTCGGTTGATACGGTTTCGGGATTGCAGTTAATCATTATGCTCTCTATGCCTTCATCTTTCAAGGCATACGAAGCGTGGCAACAGCAATAGTCGAATTCTATCCCCTGCCCTATCCTGTTCGGGCCGCCTCCGAGTATAATTACCCTCTTATTGGTTTTCACACCTTTCATTCTTTTGTCATTGCGAGCCCAGCCCTTTCAAAGAAGGGCGGCGAAGCAATCTCTTTAAGCGGTTACCTTATAAACCCTATCGTTCGGGTGGACCTTCTGAGAAAGTTTTATTCCTACCGCGTCCCCCGCCTTTGCCTCGGTGACAACAACGTGCTCGATCTGCATGGAATCGATGCCTTGGGAAAAATCCGTTGTATGCCCCTTGACATGGATATTGTCGCCCACTTTCAATAAGTCAGCGAGTTGGATTATCCCAACATTTACGCGGCCGAAGTAGTGAGTAACCGTTCCAACCTCTTTCTCTTCCATACCCCACCTCCATATTTGGTTATTAGTAAAAATTTATTTATCGTATGTCGAGTAATAATACGGCGTTCGTGCCTCGAATTCGGCGGCACAGGTATCGACCAGTTTAAAATCGGGCATCAGGTTGAGCGCCCTGCGTAAATCATATATGTCCTGTTCTTTTCTCTCTGTCAAATCCGCGATCTGTTTATCGCTGAACCCGTATTGTTTCGCGGTGATTAATAATTCTCGGCTCAAATTCGCGCCAGACGCGGCGGTGATATCTTTCTCCAACTCGATTATTTCCGAAATATTGTGCAGGAACCACTTGTCGATTTTTGTTAAATCATAGATTCTGTCTATGTCGATTCCGACTCTAAGGGCATCTCCTATATAAAATATCCTATCGGCATTAGGCATCCTTAATTTGTGATAAATAAGATTTAAGGTCTCATCATCGACCTTTTTTTCCAAGCGCGGTTTTTTAAATAATAAACTCTCCAATCCGCATCTTTTTATCTCCAGAGACCTCAATCCCTTCTGAAGCGCCTCTTTGAACGTCCTGCCAATTGCCATAACCTCGCCCACCGATTTCATCGATATAGTAAGCGTCGGGTCCGCTGATGGGAATTTCTCGAACGTAAAACGAGGTATCTTGACGACACAGTAATCTATGGCCGGTTCAAAACAGGCGGGCGTCTCTTTCGTGATGTCGTTCGGTATCTCATCAAGCGTATATCCGACCGCAAGCTTTGCCGCGATCTTGGCAATCGGAAAACCGGTTGCCTTGGAAGCGAGCGCAGAACTTCGTGAGACGCGAGGGTTCATCTCGATTATCACCATTCTTCCCGTGTCAGGATGAATCGCGAACTGGATGTTCGAGCCTCCGGTCTCCACGCCGATCTCTCTTATACAGTTGATAGCGGCATCGCGCATCTTCTGATATTCCTTGTCCGTCAGCGTCTGCTCAGGCGCGACCGTTATAGAATCCCCCGTGTGAATCCCCATCGGGTCAAAGTTCTCTATGGAACATATTATTACCACATTATCCTTTGAATCTCTCATCACCTCTAATTCGAATTCCTTCCATCCGATGACCGACTCCTCGATAAGTATCTCGCTTATCATGCTCGATTCCAAGCCCCTCTTCGCCAATTCCTTGAACTCTTCGATGTTATATGCGACACTTCCGCCGGTTCCGCCCAAAGTAAAACTGGGCCTGATTATGACCGGGAATCCAATGCGCTCACTGATGGCACAGGCGCTTTTAAGATTATATGCATTATCGCTTTTTGGTAGATCCAGCCCTGTCTTTAACATTGATTCCTTAAATAATCGCCTGTCTTCCGCCTTTTTTATCGCTGTTATATTCGCGCCGATTGTCTCCACCTTCCATCTCTTCAAGACCCCTGCCTTGTCCAAACCGACAGCGGTATTCAACGCGGTCTGACCTCCGAGAGTCGGCAATAACGCGTCGGGTCGCTCCACTTCGATAATCTTAGCCACTACATCCACAGTAATCGGCTCAATATATGTCCTATCCGCCATCTCAGGATCCGTCATAATCGTCGCGGGATTTGAATTTACTAAAATTACCTTGTATCCCTCCTGTCTAAGAACCTTGCAGGCCTGGGAGCCGGAATAATCAAATTCACACCCCTGGCCTATTGTGATTGGCCCGGAACCAATGATTAGAATCTTTTTAATGTCTTTTCTTTTAGGCATAATAGAAGTTAGAAGTTTTGAGTGATTAGTTATAGCTTTTCATTAATATTATAAATTCATTAAACAAATATTTCGCGTCATGTGGTCCCGGCGAAGCCTCAGGATGAAACTGAACCGAGAATACAGGCAATCTCCTGTGCCTCATTCCCTCAAGAGTTCCATCATTCAAATTCATATGTGTGAGTTCGATCTCTTTTTTATTTAAAGTATCGATATCAACGCAGAATCCGTGATTTTGGACCGTTATAGCGACTCTCCCCGTCTTCATATCCTTAACCGGATGATTTGCGCCATGGTGGCCGAATTTGAGTTTGAACGTCTTGCCTCCGAACGCCTGGCCCAGCATTTGGTGACCCAAACATATGCCGAATATCGGAACTTTGCCAATTAAATCTTGAACGCTCTTGACTATATATGGCAAGGCCGCCGGGTCGCCTGGCCCATTAGAGAGAAGCACGCCGTCCACTTTTAAATCGAGTATATCCTTAGCGCTAGCTCCGGCTGGGACAACAATGACGTGACAGTTGCGATTCGCCAATTCTCTTAACATGTTAAATTTCACGCCGCAGTCGATGGCGGCCACTTTATATTTACCTTTATCGTTCCATTCATAAATTTTTTTGGATATCACGTCCTTGACCAAATCTACGCCGATCAAACCTTGCGATTCCTTTGCCTTTTTGACCAAACTTTTTTCATCAGTATCGATTGCTGACAGGACCGCCTTCATCGCTCCTTTTTCGCGGATATGGAGCGTCAGGTTCCGCGTATCTATCCCTTCAATGCCGGGCACGTTATTTCCTTTGAGATACTCGTTCAACGAATCTTGCGAGCGCCAGTTAGAAGCGATCTTTGAATATTCTTTTACGACGAATCCCTCGACATGAGGTTTACAGGATTCAGCATCTTCTTCATTGGAGCCATAATTTCCTATCAGAGGGTATGTCATCGTGACGATCTGGCCCTTATACGATGGGTCCGTGAGTATCTCCTGGTATCCGGACATGCTGGTATTGAATACGGCCTCGCCGTAGCTTTCACCCGCAGCCCCGAAAGATTTACCCCTATATATCTTCCCGTCTTCTAAAGCAAGTATCGCGTCCATATTAGTTCCAGTAGTGTCATTGCGAGACCGCGAAGCGGTCGAAGCAATCTCAAAAGCGGGATTGCTTCGGCACTTCGTGCCTCGCAATGACGATTCTTATAGATTACGTGCTTTCTCCAACGCTGCCCTTATGAATTCCCTGAACAAAGGATGAGGCCTGTCCGGTTTAGATTTAAATTCAGGATGATATTGAACGGCTATGAAGAAAGGGTGCTCTATTTCACAAAAAGAGCGCAGTTCAATTATCTCAACAAGACCCTTTTTTGGATAAATTCCGGAGAACACCATCCCGTTCTTCTCCATCACGCTTTTATATTTATTGTTAAATTCATATCTATGGCGATGCCGCTCCGATATGAGGGCCCTTTTATAAACACTAAAGGCGAGCGTATCTTTCCTGATCCTGCATGGATAAACACCTAAGCGCATGGTCCCGCCCATATCCTTAATGTGCCTTTGCTCTTCCAGTAGACTTATCACCGGGTATCGCGTTTTCCTGGCGAACTCGGTAGAGTTAGCGCCTTTTAAGCCGCAGACATTTCTTGCGAATTCTATGACCGCGCACTGCATTCCTAGACAAAGGCCTAGGTATGGCAAGCGATTTTCTCTCGCGAACTTAATCGCTTCAATCTTCCCTTCGATTCCGCGGTAGCCGAAACCTCCCGGAACAAGTACCCCTGAGACGCCTTTCAAAAGTTTGGCGCTTCCCTGGCGCTCGATATCCTCGGAATCTATCTTTTTAACGATCACCCTAGCGTCATTGTATATGCCGGCGTGATTGAGTGATTCGTATATAGACTTATAAGCGTCCTGAAGCGTTATGTATTTACCGACCAGCGCGATTACGACTTCGTGACTTGGATGCAGAGCCCTTTTCACGACTAATCTGTTCCAGTCTTTAAGATCCGTTGACTTACATTTCATATTAAAATGCTCCAATATTCTCCTGTCGAGGCCCTGTTCTTTAAATACAAGCGGAATTTGGTAGATCGATTGAGCGTCTCTTGCCTCAATAACCGCATCCTTCGGCACGTTACAGAACAAAGATATCTTCTCTTTAATGTCATCCGTCAGGGCCTTTTCCGTCCGGCATATTAAGATATCGGGTTGTATTCCTATCTCACGCAGTTTGCCTACGCTATGTTGGGTGGGTTTGGTCTTTATTTCATCAGCGCTCCGGACATACGGAATGAGCGTGAGATGGATGTAGAGGACGTTTTTAAATCCGACATCGAGCCTCAATTGTCTTGCCGCTTCAAGAAACGGCAGGCTTTCGATATCTCCAACCGTCCCTCCTATCTCAACTATTACTATATCCGCTCCGGAGACTTGTGCCGCCTTCCTTACCCTATCTTTTATTTCGTTTGTTATATGTGGTATAACCTGGATGGTTTTGCCTAAGTAGTCGCCCCGCCTCTCTTTAAAGATGACCGCGTTATAGACCTGCCCCGTAGTTATATTATTGAACTTCGATGTCTCGGCATTCGTGAATCGTTCATAATGGCCTAAGTCAAGGTCTGTCTCTGCCCCATCCTCGGTCACGTAAACCTCGCCGTGCTGGTAAGGATTCATCGTGCCCGGATCGACATTTATATAAGGATCGAGTTTAACGAGTGTTATCTTTAACCCTCTCGATTCCATGATCTTTCCTATCGAGGCAGATGCAATGCCTTTTCCGAGACTTGATATCACTCCGCCTGTCGTGAATATGTATTTAGCCATTCTTCCTCACTTATTCCTGCGAAGCCCTACCAGGGTTAGACCCATGATGGGCGAAACAGAATATAAATAGAGAAGGCGTTTTTAAGAGCCGGTTTCGGTATTAAAAACGCCTTCTTATTCATTATTTTAAGATTTTGCGCCGTCATCTGTCGATTATATCATAAACCCTCATTCTGTCAACTTGTTTTATTTTGGAGTTCTACCCTTTTTAAGACACGAAATATTCCAATGGAGATTTATTCAACATAGTTTCGCTTGAGGTCTATCAAATAGATGATATGCTTCTTCTCTTCATCAATAAGTTCTCGGACTTGCTCCTTATGTATAGGCGGCATGTATGTTAAGAGTTCATTGAAAAAAAGGATCGCGTCCTTTTCGAAACTTATGCCATATTGGATTGCCGCAAGAGGCGTTTTGACATTTTTAGCGAATTCTTGCGGCGATACTTGAGCGTAGAGTTTGTCATCGACCATCGCCTTTATGTAAGATTCGAATTCGCCGGAATAGGATTCGGTTATATCTAAATCCTCGACCTCATCCCGTATTTCTGCGAACTTTTTTATGTGCGTCTCCTCCCAATCCCTGAGGTCCGTGAAAAGTTTTTTCATATCCCTTTCTTTGAACTTTGCAGCAGCGAGGCCATAGAAGTCCCGCCTCTTCTTCTCCTTCGCTATTCCCATATCGATTATTTCAGCGGCGTTATATATGTTTGCCATATCGCTCTCCTTATTTATGTGCTTTGATTATATTCTACACAATTTATTTGATAAATCAACACAATAGCATATAATACAATATATGATTTACGACTGGTTTCAGCAAGAGGCGATCGAGCATATAAATCATGGCTATTCCGTTATCGTTTCCGCGCCAACAGGTTCGGGTAAGACCGCGATAGCGGAGCACGTGATCGAAACATGCCTTGAAAAAAATGAGTTTGTTATATATACCGCCCCGGTCAAGGCGCTCTCCAACCAGAAGTTCAGAGATTTCCAAGGTCAATATCCGGATAGGATAGGCATACTGACTGGCGACGTATCCATAAATCAGGACGCGCAGGTCCTGATCATGACCACCGAGATATTTCGAAATAGGATCCTCGATAACCCTTCAAGCCTCGATAAATATTCCTGGATTATATTCGACGAGGTTCACTATATCGACGATCCCGAAAGAGGCACTGCTTGGGAAGAATCCCTGATGTTTCTCCCCCACCATATGAATATACTCTGCCTATCAGCCACTATTCCGAATATAGGACAATTTGCAAAGTGGATAAGTTCAATTCATAAGAAAGAGCTAAAAGTTGTCATCGAAGAAAATAGGCCCGTGCCGCTTCACTTTTTCTTCCAATGTCAAAATACGGTATTGGATAATTTAGACGTTTTGAAAAAACTTCGCGGCTGGCATCCGAATAAGATATATTCACTCGTCAAACATATAAGGCAAAAGGACGGTCTACCGTGCATATATTTCGTCTTTGGAAGAAGGCGAGCCGAATATCTCGCTGAAGAACTCTCCGCGTTCGATTTTCTTGACGATATAGAGCGGGGCCAGATACTCGCATTATATGAATCGCTCTTGGAACGTTTCGGCTTAGGTTCAGACAAGGGCGCAAGAGAGATGCTTTCTCTTGTTTCAAGAGGCATAGCGTATCATCACGCGGGCATGCTGCCGACATTAAAGGAGACGATCGAGCGTCTCTTCACAAGTAGATTCCTAAAAGTCATATTCACGACTGAAACATTCGCACTCGGCATCAATATGCCCGCGAGATCTGTCATATTCGATGAATTAATAAAATATTACGGGCGCTACACAAGGCCTTTGAAGACGAGAGATTTTTACCAGATGGCGGGCCGCGCCGGCCGGCGAGGTATCGATAAGGAAGGATTCGTATATTCAAGGGTAAATCTTAAGCGTGTAAGGATAGACGAAGTCAGGCGCGTCATATATGGCAAGCCGGAAGACGTCAGGAGCCAATTCAACACCGCTTACGCGACCATACTGAACTTATATGAAAAAAATGGGGATGATTTTTTAAAAGTCTATCCCCTCTCTTTCCATTATTTCCAAACGCGTGAGCACGAGCGCAAAGAGGCAATACGGCTCATGAACGCTAAATTGAGACTCCTGAAGGACCTTAAATTTATAGAAGGCGCTGCCTTAACGGGAAAGGGGAGATTTGCCAAGAGCGTCTATGGCTACGAACTTCTTACCTCCGAAATTTATCAGGAGGGCATCTTCGAGCATCTCGACGAAATATCATTAGGGATTTTGGCGGCGGGGATAGTATTTGAACCGAGACGCGGCGAGCGTATCCAACCCCTTTCCAAGAAGGCACAACAGTTGAAGGCCGCATGCGATAAAATTTATAATACGATTAGACACAAAGAGTCGCGGCACGGAATTTATCCTTTCTCAAGGCCGGCGCATTTCAGTCTCTCCAGAGCCATGGAATGCTGGATGAGCGGAATGGAATTTTCCAAGATGCTCGGCTTTGCCGATGCCGACGAGGGAGAACTCATCAGATATTTCAGGATGGCGATTCAGGTTCTAAGAGAGATGAGAGACGCGCAGGTTTCGTATCTTTTGAAGGCTAAAGTTAATAAGACAATTCAAATGATCAACCGCGGCATCGTGGACGCGGAGAAAGAGCTTCGTGAAGGTTAAAATATTTTGTTTCAATTGATATTTTGGCAGATTGACCGGCAGGAGCCCTTTCGGCGGATTTTGCCATCAAGGATTATTAATA
>MHFL01000007.1:0-10945 GCA_001804165.1 Omnitrophica bacterium RIFCSPLOWO2_01_FULL_45_10
AAGGGCCGAAGATCGAGATTTTAAGAGAATTGGTAAATTGAACTTCCATGGAGGTTATAGCGTCCGGAGGGATATCGTCGCTCGATGATATTAAAAAATTAAAGTCACTCGAGGCAGAAGGGTTGAAGGGCATGATCATCGGCACCGCGCTTTATGAGGGGAGAATTAATTTAGGCGAGGCGATGAAGATTTGCTTAAGGGATATTAGTTGATTAGGGGATTGGGTTTTGGAAATTAGGGAATTAGGATATTTGGATTTGGAGATTAGGATATTTGGGGTTAGGGATTTGTCTTCTCCTAATCTCCAAATCATCAAATCTCCAAATCCCGATCGCCCGATATCCTAATATCCTAAATCTCTAATGATGACTTTATGTTAACCAAACGAATCATACCATGTCTTGACATAAAAGATGGAAGGGTCGTCAAAGGCGTGAATTTCGTAAATTTGCGCGATGCCGGCGATCCGGTTGAAAACGCTAAATTCTATGACAAAGAGAAGGCGGATGAACTTGTCTTTTTGGATATCACCGCAAGTCATGAAAAACGCGGGACCGTGTTGGAACTGGCGCGCGCGGTAGCGGAGAACATATTTTTGCCGTTCACCGTGGGAGGCGGGATACGCACGCTTGACGATATAAGAAATTTATTAAAGGCAGGATGCGACAAGGTATCCATCAACACAGCCGCGGTGAAGGATCCCAATCTTGTACAAAAATCCTCATCCCGATTCGGAAGTCAGTGTATAGTGGTTGCTATCGACGCCAAACGAAAGACGAAAGACGAAGGACGAAGGACGGAAAAGTGGGAAGTCTATATTAACGGCGGAAGAACTTCAACAGGCATTGACGCAGTTAAATGGGCAAAAAGAATGGAGCGTCTCGGAGCGGGCGAGATACTGCTGACCAGCATGGATTACGATGGGACGAAGAAGGGCTATGACATAGAGTTGACAAGGACTATAAGTGAATCCGTGAATATACCCGTCATTGCCTCCGGAGGCGCAGGCGATTTAAATCATCTTTACAACGCGCTGACGGAAGGCAGGGCCGACGCGGTTCTCGCCGCCTCGATATTCCATTTTCGTGAATATTCCATTCGCGAGGCGAAGGGATTCCTTAAAAGAAAAGGGGTTGCGGTAAGATTATGATTGAAATTTTTGAAAATATAAAGTTCGGAAAAAACGGGCTAATACCGGCTGTCATTCAGGATGAAAAATCTAAAAAGGCGCTCACGCTTTGTTATATGAATAAGAAGGCGCTCGAGAAGACGCTCAAGACGGGCAAGGTTTACGTTTATAGGCGCTCTAAAGGAAGGGTCATGATGAAGGGCGAGACGAGCGGCTGTGTCCAAAGGGTGAGGTCGGTATGTATAGATTGTGAGGGCAACTCGCTCTTAGTGAAGGTTGAGCAGGAAAGGGCCGCCTGCCACGAAGGGTATTTCAGTTGTTATTTTCGAAAAATGGATAAGAAGGGCAGATTAAAGACGATAGAAAAAAGGATATTCGACCCGAAGAAAGTTTACCGTGTACTATCCGAGTAAAGAAGAATTCATAAAATTGGCTAATGAGGGCAACCTCATCCCTGTCTACAGAGAGATCCTGGCGGATTTCGAGACGCCGCTTTCCGCCTTCACGAAAATCGACAAGGGCGATTACTCATTTTTGCTCGAGTCCGTCGAAGGCGGCGAACGCATCGCCAGATTCTCTTTTTTAGGAAGCGAGCCAGCTATCGCTTTTTCGAGCAAGGGAAAACACGCGAGTCTACGCGAGGGGAAAATTACGCGAAGTTTTCAGACGAATGACCCGATAGGGGAATTGAAGAAATTACTGTCGCGTTACCGCGCGGTTAAGATTAAAGGGCTCCCCAGATTCTCGGGCGGACTGGTAGGGTTCATTGGATATGACACGGTTAGATTCATTGAGGATATTCCCGACAAGAATCCGGACGAACTTAATATAGAGGATTTGAATTTCATGCTTGCTGATACGCTCCTCATATTCGATCACATTGATCATAAGATAAAGATTGTGGCCAATGCTCACATAAAAGACAATCCATCGAAGGCTTATGACGGGGCTGTTGAGAAGATAGACCACATAGTAAGACAGCTTAAAACCACATGCGTAAAACCATCATATAGGTTGAAGCGCAGGACCATGCAGGTAAAGATGAAGTCAAATTTTACAAAGGCGCAGTTTGAGGAAATTATAAAAAAGGCCAAGGCCCATATAAGGAAGGGCGATATAATTCAAGTCGTCCTCTCTCAGCGCCTAGAAGTCAAGATAGAGTCCGGCGCCTTCGAAGTTTACAGGGCGCTGCGTTCAATAAATCCGTCGCCTTATATGTATTATCTGAAATTTGGCTCAGGCCTTTCTTTGGTGGGTTCGTCGCCTGAGATAATGGTGAGATGCGAAGACGGCTTAGTAGAACTGAGGCCGATAGCGGGAACGAGGCCGCGCGGCGCCTCTGAACTAGAGGACACCCGCCTTGCCGGAGAGCTTCTCGCTGACGCAAAGGAGCGCGCGGAACATATAATGCTTGTCGACCTTGGGAGAAACGACATCGGCAGAACTTGCGAATTTAAGTCCGTAAGAGTGTCGGAACTTATGACGATAGAAAAATATTCTCACGTCATGCACATAGTGAGCGATGTTTCCGGCCGCCTGAGAAAGGATAAAGACGTATTCGATGTAGTCAGGGCGACGTTCCCCGCCGGGACCGTGGCGGGCGCGCCGAAGGTCCGGGCGATGGAGATCATTGACGAACTCGAAAATACAAGACGCGGCCCCTATGCCGGCTGTGTCGGCTACTTCAGTTTCTCCGGGAACTTAGATTGCTGCATCACGATAAGAACCGTCTTAATGAAAGATAAAATCGCTTACATCCAGGCAGGGGCGGGCATAGTGGCTGATTCGCAACCCGAAAAGGAATACGAAGAGACGATGAATAAAGCGAAGGCCCTGGTCAGTGCAATCGAGACGGCGGAGAGGGGATTGGGGTGAGCAAATGATTCTTGTAATTGATAACTACGACTCATTCACATATAACCTGGTTCAGTATCTGGGTGAACTCGGGGCGGATATTGAGGTCTATCGAAATGATAAGATTACGCTCGATGAGATAAAGAAGTTGAAGGGTCTAGAGAAGATTGTAATTTCGCCGGGGCCGGGCGTGCCTAAAGATGCCGGCATAACAGAGGATGTCATTTCGACTTTTGGCAAGAAGATCCCCATTCTCGGCGTCTGCTTGGGCCATCAGGCAATAGGCGAAGTCTTTGGCGGAAAGATAGTCGGCGCAAAAAATCTGATGCACGGCAAGACCTCAAGTATACACCATGATGGGAAAGGAATATTTAAAGGAGTCGAGAATCCGTTCGAGGCCACAAGGTACCATTCGCTTCTTGTCGATAGACGGACTTTTCCTAAAATTCTAAGAATAACCGCTGAGACCAAGGACAAGGAGATCATGGGGTTACAGCATAAAGATGATCCTATATACGGTGTGCAATTTCATCCCGAATCCATATTGACGATTGAGGGCAAGAAGATATTGAAGAATTTTCTAGAGATATGATACGCGAAGCGATTGAAAAAGTTGTCAAAGGCGTAAATTTAAGCGAAGAAGAGATGAGGAAGGCCTTCGACGAGATAATGTCGGGTCAAGCCGCGCCATCGCAGATAGCGGCATTCATCGTGGCCTTAAGGATGAAGGGCGAGACCGTCGAAGAGATCACGGGCGCGGCCAAGGTTATGAGAGAAAAGTCCGTGCGCATCAGCGTCGGCGGAACTCTGGTCGGGGCCGACACAGAAGAATCTGAAAGTTGCGAAGAGGCGATAGTCGATACATGCGGGACGGGCGGCAGCGGGCTAAATACCTTTAATATTTCCACCGCCTCAAGCTTCGTCGTCGCGGGGTGCGGTGTCAAGGTCGCCAAGCACGGCAACAGGAGCGCCTCAAGCCAGTGCGGCTCGGCCGACGTCCTGGAAGCGCTCGGTGTCAAATTAGATATAGGCGCGGATTTAACGGCGAGGTGCATAAGAGAAATCGGGATAGGATTTCTTTACGCGCCTCTATTTCACAGCGCCATGAAATATGCTGTCGTTCCAAGGAGAGAGATAGGTATCAGGACGATCTTTAACATTTTAGGGCCATTGTCGAATCCGGCCGGCGCCACAAGTCAAGTGCTCGGCATCTATGATTCGAATCTTACAGAGGTTCTGGCGAAGGTGCTTAAGAATTTAGGTTTGGCAAGGGCGTTCGTCGCGGCGGGCATGGACAAACTTGATGAGATAACGATTACGGAAAGGACTAAGATAACAGAATTGGATAAAGGGAGACTCAAGACTTACTACATATCGCCTGAGAAGTTCGGCATGAAGCGCGCGACTCTGGACGACATAAAGGGAGGAAGCGCCAAAGAGAATGCCGAGACCATACGTTCCATATTGAAGGGCGAACGCTCTTCGAGAAGAGACGTGGTGCTATTAAATTCGAGCGCAGCGTTAATAGCCGCGTTCAGGACGAAAGATTTTAGGTCAGGTATAAAACTTGCGGAAGAATCGATAGATTCGGGTCGCGCCCGTGAGAAGTTAGAACAGTTGATCAGGTTCAGCAACCAATGATATTATCTAGGATACTTGAGGAAAAGAGGAGGGCAATAGACGAGGCCAAGGCCATAAAAGGGGAAGATGAAATCGCAAAGGAGATAAAGAATATTTGCGTAAAGAGCGCGTTTAAAAAGAATATCTCCCGGCCGCATCACATGAGTCTCATAGCGGAACTAAAGAAGGCCTCGCCATCCAAGGGTCTCTTGAGGAGCGATTTCAATCCCGCGAGGATCGCCGTAACATATCAGGCGAACGGCGCGAGCGCCATATCCGTTCTCACCGATGAGCGGTTTTTTGAAGGGCGGCTAGAGCACATAAAGAAGGTAAAGGAGTCTGTATCGCTTCCGGTCCTGAGAAAGGATTTCATAATCGACGAATATCAGATACGCGAGACGGTTCTGGCCGGCGCGGACGCGTTACTCTTAATAGCGGAACTTCTATCGGCGGCTGAAGCGTCGAAATTCTATAAACTTTGCGCTTCGCTCGGCCTCGATGTGCTATTTGAGGTCCACAACGAAGAGGATATCGAAAAGTCCCTTGCCGCGGGCGCCGATATTATCGGCATAAATAATAGGGACCTCCATACGTTCAGAGTCGACTTAGGCGTTACTCAGAGACTGATCCGGCTAATACCTCAGAATAAAACGATTATTTCGGAGAGCGGCATAAAGAGTTACGAGGATGTGATGTTTTTAAAATCATTAGGCGTGAACGCGGTTTTGATAGGCGAGGCATTCATGGAGGCGACTGATATAGCGTCAAAGATAAGAGAAATCATGAGATATTAAAATGAAGAGGTTATATAAAGATGATGGTGCCTAATAAAAGAGGATATTACGGAGAGTTCGGAGGAAAGTTTGTTCCTGAGACTTTGATGGCCGCCCTGGATGAACTTGAGAAGGAGTATTATAAGGCGAAAAGAGACAAGCACTTTATAGCCGAACTTAGACTTTACCTGAAAGAGTATGCGGGAAGGCCTACGAGTCTATATTTCGCTAAACGGCTGACTGAAAAGATGAAAGGCGCGAAAATCTATCTCAAACGAGAGGACCTTCTTCATACGGGGGCTCACAAGATAAACAATACTTTGGGTCAGGCGCTTCTTGCCCTCAGAATGAGAAAGTCTCGCCTCATCGCGGAAACCGGCGCGGGCCAGCACGGGGTCGCGACCGCGACGGTTGCGGCATTATTCGGCTTGGATTGCGAAATATTTATGGGAGACGATGACATAAAACGGCAGGCGATAAACGTATTTAAGATGAAGCTCCTGGGAGCGAAAGTAACGCCTGTCCACAGCGGCTCAAGGACCCTTAAAGACGCCATGAATGAGGCGATCAGGGACTGGGTCACATATGTTCGCGCGACATATTACGTCATCGGCTCGGTAGCCGGCCCTCATCCATATCCTATGGTTGTTCGGGACTTCCAGGCCGTAATCGGCAAAGAGTCAAAACGGCAGATCCTCGCGAAAGAGAGGAGATTCCCGGATTATATCGTCGCCTGCGTCGGAGGCGGGAGCAACGCGATTGGGATATTCTATCCGTTTCTGGAAGAGAAGGTAAATCTGATAGGCGTCGAGGCGGCAGGCGCCGGTTTAAATACGGATAGGCATGCCGCCACTTTGTGCAAAGGGTCGCTTGGTGTTCTGCATGGCTCTAAAAGCTACATATTACAGGATCGAGACGGCCAGATAAAAATTGCCCACTCGATATCCGCGGGACTTGACTATCCGGGAGTGGGTCCGGAACACGCGTATCTTAAAAGAAGAGGCCGGGCAAAATACGTCGCGGTCAAGGACAAAGAGGCCCTCGAGGGATTTAAGATGCTGACAGAACTTGAAGGCATAATTCCGGCATTAGAGTCCTCGCATGCCGTATATTATGCGGCCCGTCTTGCTAAGCGCCTGCCAAAGGATAAAGTTATTATTACGTGCCTGTCAGGGAGAGGCGATAAGGATATAGACATAGTTCGCGGCTCAAATTTATAAAGACGGCAAAAAATAATGAATATAAAACCAAATCTACAGTTTTCGGTCTTATGCGATGATGTGAGACGCGAAGATAACGGGAAATTCATACTGCTTGGTTTATTCGAAACGATAAACGCGAAAAAATTTCCCGCGACGCATTCCACGCTCTTCGTTGTCAACAGATGGTGTAAGGGTGAGGGGGCATTTACCCAAAAGATACGCATAGTAAATACGATAGACAAAACATTCGTATTCCAGACGGAAGATCAATCCTTTGAATTGAGAGATATCGATTCGCACCATACTCTCGTATCGAGATTCAACAATCTTCTATTTCCGAATTCGGGGAAGTATTGGGTTGAGGTCCTGCTGGATGGCGAACTGATGCTGAATTATCCGCTCATTTTGAAGCAGATGGCCGAGAATTCCAACAAGATGAGTTGAGTTAAATTATGAATAGACTCGACAGAAAATTTAAAGAATTGAATTTGCGCAACTTAAAGGCATTCGCGGCCTACATCACAGCAGGTGACCCCGGCCTTGATGTTACAAAGAGGATTGTGCTGGCGCTTGAAGAGGGCGGAGCGGATATAATCGAACTCGGGATACCCTTCTCCGACCCGCTTGCGGACGGGCCGACCATCCAGGCCGCGTCGATGAGAGCGCTTAAAAAAAGAATAAACCTTGAAAAAGTATTTAGACTCGTTAAGGATTTGAGAAAAGTAACTCAAATACCAGTTCTCTTTATGACATATTACAATCCGGTTTTGAAATACGGGCTTGGAAGATTTTTTAAAAAATGCTCCTCCAACGGCGTAGACGGAGTCATAATTCCGGACCTGCCTCAGGAAGAGGCGAAGGATGTCGTAACGCTCGGCAAAGATATGAGGGTCGCGACAATATTTCTTGCCGCTCCGACTTCCACAAAGGACAGAATAAGAAGTATCGCCAAAGTGTCGCGAGGCTTCATATATTATGTGTCTTTAACCGGTGTAACGGGCGCCAGGGCCCGCCTGCCTCAGGATGTTACATCAAATGTTAAATTAATCAAGGCAGAAACGCGAAAGCCGGTCTTGGTAGGATTTGGCGTCTCGACCGCCGGACAGGCGCGCTCGATCTCCAGAATAGCCGACGGCGTCATAGTAGGAAGCGCGATCGTTAAAATAATAGAAGAAAGCGCCGGAGACACAAGGCGTCTACTGTCCAGAATTTTGAAGTTTTCGAAAAAGTTGGCAAAGGCCGTGCATAACGCGTGAAAGCGCCCTAAGGATGAGTGATAAGGTCTCGGCGGTGATACTGGTCGGCGGGAAGGGCAAGCGGCTCAGGCCCTTGTCTACGGATAATATGCCTAAAGCGTTTCTATCCGTTACCAGAGACAGAAAGACGATGTTCAGAAAGACCTTAGACAGAATCCTGACCATTGTGCCCGAACGCGATATATTGGTCGTGGCAAACACGGCCCATTCGAGGCTTGTTAAAAGGGATTTCCCTTTTCTAAAAAGAGCCAATTTTTTGTTAGAGCCAGTTTCAAGGAATACCGCGCCGGCGATCACCCTTGCCGCGCTGCGTATCAAGGAGGTCTCGGGCGACGCGATAATAGTGGTTCTGCCCACGGACCAGTATGTGACCGATAAGAAGAAATATTTGGATTCTATCAGGATCGGTATAGATTTTGTGAAGAAACACAGCGGCGTGCTGTTGGTTTTGGCCGTTAAACCGAAGGGTCCCGCGACCGGGTTTGGGTACCTTAGGGTCAAGGGAGGGTCAAGGGCCAAGAAAAGCATATACAAGGTAGAAGAATTCGTGGAGAAACCGGACGTAAAAACGGCGAAGCGATATGTTAAAAGCGGCCGCTACTTATGGAACGCGGGAGGATTCATATTCAGGGCGAGTTCTATATTGAGGGCTGTCGAAAGATTAGTGCCGAAGATATTCGATAACTTAAGAAATTTAAAAGATATACAATCCGTCTACATGAAATTGCCTAACATATCGATAGATTACGCGGTTATGGAGAAGGCGGACAATATTTATTGCGTTAAAGGTTTATACGGCTGGCGGGATATGGGTAGTTTTGAATCCCTTAAAGAGATACTCGAACGAGAGGGCAGGAAATACGTATCAAGAGGAAAAAAGATAGTCAAAATTCTATAATTATATGAGAATAATGGGATTGGATGTTGGAACGAAGCGTATAGGCGTTGCGGTAAGCGATGAACTTCTCTTAACGGCTCAGGGCCGTACCACTATTGAAAGAAAAGTCCTGAAAGACGACCTGGATGAGATCGCGAATTTAGCAAAAGACAGCTCTGTTTCCGAGATAGTTGTCGGCCTTCCGCTCAACATGAACGGGACATACAGCGCGAAGACAAAAGAGGTGGTCGAATTCATAGGCGAGTTACAGCAACATATCGATATTCCGGTTAAGACTTATGATGAGCGTCTCACAACCGTTCAGGTAGAACGGACGCTTATCGAGGCGGACGTAAGCAGGGCGAAAAGGAAGCGCTTATCCGACAAGCTCGCGGCTCAAGTTATACTTCAAGGATATCTCGATTCGATGAGACGGACGGTGAAATAGATGCACAAACTCAACGTACTTGAGAATGGTTTGAAAGTGGCGACGCAAACGATGGATCAAATGTCATCCGTCTCCTTAGGCATATGGATTCGCGTGGGCGCGAGATATGAAGCAAAGGAAAATAATGGCGTGAGCCATCTTTTGGAGCACATCCTATTTAAAGGAACCACGACCAGAGATACAAAGGCGATTAAAGAAGAGATAGAAGGCCGCGGCGGCAGCTTTAACGGATTTACTTCGGAGGAACACACGTGTTATCTCGTGAAACTTCTTTCGAAAGACTGTGAACTCGGAATCGATATATTATCCGACATGGTATTGAATCCGGCCATGGACGCGCAGGAAATAGAGAAAGAGAAAGACGTTATAATAGAAGAGATCAATATGTATAAGGATATCCCGTCTCATTATGTCCACGAGATACTGGCGGAGATGATGTGGCCGGATCAGCCGCTCGGGATGCCGCTTGCCGGGACCGCGGAATCAGTCGCCGGGCTGACCAAGAAAAACCTCGTCTCTTATAAAGAGACCTATTATAATCCGAAGAACATCCTTGTGATAGGCGCGGGCGGCGTAGACATGGACGCGCTTTTAGCCATTTCAAAAAAATACCTGTCAAAGATGAAGCCCAACAGTTTTCCCGGATACGAGAAGGCGAAACTCGATCAGCCGGAGCCGCGCATTAGGATAACTTCAAAAGAAGTCGAACAGACGCACATCGCCTTGGGCCTTCACTCGACAGATAGATTCCATCCCGATAGATACGCTTTAAGTTTGGTTAATATAATACTGGGCGCGAACATGTCGTCGAGATTATACCATAGGGTGAGGGATGAACTCGCCTTATGCTATGAGATATCCTCGAGCGTGAGAAGATACGAAGACGCAGGCGCCTTTACCGTATCGGTTGGGCTCGACGATAAAAAAGTGACGAAAGCCTTAAGCGTGATAGCGGAGGAATTGGAAAGAATTAAAAGAGAACCTGTCTCTTCGGATGAATTGCGCCGTGCGAAGGAATATTATAAGGGCCAGCTCCTCTTCGCGCTTGAGGATACGATGAATAACATGTTGTGGCTCGGAGAGAAGATTCTGGAAGCAGAATTAGATTATGAAGTGAGGGATATCCTGGCGCACATTGAAAAGGTAGGCGCAGAGGACGCGATGAGGGTGTCCAAAGAAATATTTCGAGAGGAAAATGTTAATTTGGCCATAATAGGGCCAGACAAATTTGATGAGAAGGCCATAAGGGAGGCAGTGCACATAGGATGATAAATGACTGACATGAACGGATGAAAGGCGCGATACAGCTATTCAAGGTTTTTGACATATCGGTGAATATCCATGTAACATTTTTACTCCTCCTTTTCATATTCGCCTCCGGCGGACCTAAGTGGATATTTATCATGGTAACCGTATTCTTATTTGTGACACTCCACGAACTTTGCCATTCGCTCGTTGCAAGGCACTTCGGCATAAAGGTGCGTGAGATAACGCTCCTTCCAATCGGAGGGGTTGCGTCCATGACGAAGATGCCGGAAAAGCCGAGCCAGGAATTTCTAATCTCAATCGCCGGCCCCTTGTTCAATATTCTGTTCGTAGCTGTCTTCTTTTTTCCTTTGAAATATATATTGGGCCCTGAAGCGCTGCTGCACCCTTTGTCGACCCAGACCTGGCCGCTGACGATCGCGTATGTATATTGGATAAATCTCATATTGGCGGTCTTCAATCTCATCCCCGCGTTTCCTATGGACGGCGGCAGAATTTTAAGGGCCATCCTCGCCCAGCG
>MHFL01000007.1:11050-14824 GCA_001804165.1 Omnitrophica bacterium RIFCSPLOWO2_01_FULL_45_10
TCAACTTCGGTCATCTTTTCGCCATCCTCTTCGCATACCTGGGCATAGTTAGATTCAATCTGGTATTGGTGGCGATCTCTATATTCATATACATGGCCGCCTCGAGCGAAGAACTGCAGGTTGACATAAAGGAGACCTTGAAGAGATTCAGAGTTCGCGATATACTGCCGAAAGAATTCGTTACGGTCACGGGCGATATGACTTTGGGCAAGATCCTGGAGTTGATATTTCATTCCCATCAGGAAGATTTTCCGGTTGTTGATGAAAGTAGATTGACCGGATTCATAACGAGGCAGGACATTATGACAGGCATCCACCGACTTGGCCTTGAAAAAACAGCGCGAGACATTATGCAGGCGACGTTTCCAAAAATAAAGGATACCGATTCGCTTATAAAGGCCCAGAGTATCATGCAGGAGAACGAAATCAGGGCACTGCCCGTTCTAAGAGACGCGGAAGTGGTGGGCGTTGTCACGCTTGAGGACGTAGGAAGGGTCTATGCCATGATTTCTAAAGAAGGCATAGGCAAGTAAATTAACAGGAGAAGATATGCGGAAAATATTAATCGCACCGAGTATACTGTCGGCTGACTTTTCGAAGCTCGGCCAGGAGGTGAAGGAGGTGGAAAAGGCCGGGGCGGACTTGCTTCATATCGACGTGATGGATGGCCACTTTGTCAATAACATAACCATAGGCGCCGCAGTCGTGAAATCTTTAAGGCCCGTTACGAAACTGCCGTTCGATGTTCACCTTATGATAGAGAATCCCGAGGATTATATAGAGAGTTTCGCTAAGGCAGGAAGCGACCTTATCACCTTTCACATAGAAATTGAGGAAGACCCTAAAGAACTCATTAGGCTCATACGGTATTATAAAAAGAAGGTCGGCATCTCCGTAAAACCGAAGACGGATGTGAAAAGAATACTTCCGCTTCTTGCGATGGTGGATATGGTTTTGGTCATGACCGTCGAGCCGGGATTCGGGGGACAGGATTTTCTATTCGACTGCCTGGAAAAGGTGCGCGAAGTGCGGGATAATTTTAAGAAGGACGTCGAGGTTGACGGCGGCGTAAACGAGATGGTTTGCGCGGACATCGTGAAGAAGGGGGCAAACATTCTAGTGGCGGGAAGCTACGTCTTCGGCTCGAAAGATTACGCGGAGGCGATTAAAAGATTGAGAGGGGCGCAATAGATGGCAGGTATAAAATTCGGGACGGACGGTTGGAGGGCGGTGATAAGCGAGGATTTCACTTTTGAAAATGTAAAAAGAGTCGCTCAGGCGATAGCCGATTACGTTAAGTCAGAAAGGCCAATCCTCAAAGAAAGACAATTTAAGTTGGCGGTCGGTTACGATACCCGTTTTCTCTCCAGGACCTACGCAGGACTGGTCGCGTCCGTTCTGGGCGCGAACGGCATTAAAGTGATCTTGACCGACAGGCCCACACCTACCCCCTCGATAAGTTACGCCATCAAGGATAGAAACCTCTTTGGCGGCGTCATGATAACGGCGAGTCATAACCCGGCTCAATATAACGGCATAAAGTATAAGGCGTATTACGGCGGATCTGCCATGCCGGAAATAACAGAACGGATTGAGTATTTTTTATCGCGCCAGAAGAATATAAATTATGGGCCCCTTGATGAATTTAAGGCAAAGGGATTTGTCAAAACAGAAGATATGCTTCCCAGGCATTTGGAATTCATTAAAAATTACGTGAATCTTAACCTTTTGAAAAAGGCCGGTTTCAAACTATTCGTTGATTCCATGTATGGAACGGGCAATGGATATATCGCCCAAATTCTTAAAGGAGGCAAGGGTAAAGTAGAGACCATGCACGGCGGGATAAATCCCGGCTTCGACGGAATAAACCCGGAACCGAAATTGCCTAACCTTAACGAATTGGTGAAGAAGGTGAAACTCCATGGATACGACATCGGCATAGCGACGGATGGAGACGCGGACAGGGTCGGCATCGCCTCGAGGACGGGAAAACTTCTCACGGGCCATAAGATCATGGCGCTTCTATTGCTGCACTTATTAGAGGATCGGCATATGACAGGCGGCGTGATTCAGACGGTCTGCGGGACGGTCCTTATAGAAAGAATTGCTCAAAGATTCGGCCTTAAGACATATGAGACGCCGGTCGGATTCAAGTACATAAGCGATATAATGAGGAATGAGGATATCCTGCTTGGCGGAGAAGAGACCGGAGGCGTGCAGTTTAAGGATTCGATCCCTGAGAGGGACGGTATTTTATCAGGCCTTCTGATCCTGGAAATGATGGCGATGAGAAAGAAACCCTTAGAAGCGATAATTAAGGATATCGACAGGAAGTTTGGCACGTTCGAATATAGGCGGCTCGACATAAAATATCCGGATGAAAAGAAACAACTTCTCATGAAGGCCCTGAAGCGTGATCCCCTCGACAAAATACTGGGTAAACGCGTAGCCGAGATTAAAGACATCGACGGTTATAAATTCATATGCGAGGATTCGACATGGCTAATGCTAAGGCTTTCGGGCACCGAGCCGATCTTGAGGGTCTATGCTGAAGCGCCGACCGAGAAGACGGCTTTAAAAATTCTGCGATTCGGCAAGAGATTGGCATACAGCATTTAGATAAATGGATAAATCACTCATTCGAAATTTCTCCATAATCGCGCACATAGACCATGGAAAGTCGACGCTGGCGGACAGGATCCTGCAATTCACCGGCGCAATCAGCGAAAGGGAATTTCACGACCAACTCCTGGACGACATGGATCTCGAGAGAGAGCGCGGCATAACCATAAAGGCGAGCGCTGTTCGACTTAATTATAAATCGCGCGACGGAAAAGAATATGAGTTTAATCTCATAGATACGCCCGGCCATGTCGACTTCACGTACGAAGTATCGAAGGCGATAGCGGCATGCGAGGGCGCGATACTGGTTGTCGACGCGAGCCAGGGCGTTGAGGCCCAGACAGTGGCGAATCTATATCTCGCCATGGAGCACTCGCTTGCCATAATACCCGTAATAAATAAAATAGACCTGCCGAATGCCGATGTCGAAAAGGTTAAGGGCGAGATATCGAACCTTTTGAGTTTCAAAAAAGAGGAGATAATGCTCGCGAGCGCCAAACAGGGCATCGGCACCGAAGATATATTGGAGGCCGTAGTGAACAGGATACCTCCGCCGTCGGGAGACGCGCAAAGTCCGCTTCAGGCCCTCATATTTGACTCGAAATTCGATACGTATAAAGGCGTTGTTATATTGCTAAGGATAATGAACGGCAAGATTCAAAAGGGGATGCAGGTAACGATGATGTCGACGAAAGTAATTTACGATGTCCAGGAAGTCGGCACATTCCACCCGAAACCAAAAGAGGTCGAGATGCTCTCCTTGGGCGAGGTAGGTTACATTACCTGCAACATAAGGGACGCCAAAGAAGTTTCAATAGGCGACACAATAACGGACGCGAAAAACCAGGCCCTCAAACCTCTCGCCGGCTACAAGAAATTGAGGCCAATGGTCTATAGCGGAATATACCCTATGAATAGCGCTGATTTCCCGGCATTGAAAGATTCCATAGATAAGCTGCGGCTCTCGGACGCTTCTTTTGTTTACGAGCCGGAAAAATCAGCGTCTTTAGGCATGGGATTCAGATGCGGGTTTTTAGGGCTCCTCCATATGGAAATTGTTCAGGAACGATTGGAGCGCGAATTCGACCTTAATTTAGTCGTAACAACGCCGAGCGTAGTCTATAAAGTTAAAAAAAAGGACGGCGAGGTCAT
>MHFL01000007.1:14842-16077 GCA_001804165.1 Omnitrophica bacterium RIFCSPLOWO2_01_FULL_45_10
TCCGCAAGATATAGAATCCGTAGAGGAGCCGTATATCAGGGCATCGATAATATTGCCAAAGCAGTATATGGGCGATATGCTCGAACTTTCAGAATCGAGGCGCGGCACATACGTATCAACGCAGTATCTCGATGAGGACAGGGTTCAGATCGTCTATTACATTCCGCTTTCTGAGGTCATAGTAGATTTTTACGATAAGATAAAATCGATAACGAGAGGTTACGGCTCGTTGGATTATGAATTTCTGGACTATAGGCCCACAAAAATTGTGAAACTTGATATATTGATAAACGGGGACGTCTGCGACGCGCTCTCGTCTATAATATATAAGGATAAGGCCTATGCAAAAGGGAGGGCTGTAGTCGAGAAGTTAAAAGAGACCATACCGCGCCATCTTTTCCAGATCGTGATTCAGGCCGCCATCAGTGGCCAGGTGATAGCCCGCGAGACCGTTAAGGCGCTCGGTAAACACGTTACGGCCAAATGTTACGGCGGCGACATCACGCGTAAACGAAAACTTTGGGAGAAACAGAAAGCGGGCAAAAAACGCCTGAAGCAATTCGGCAGAGTGGAGATCCCTCAGGAGGCATTCTTCGCGGCATTGAAGGCGTAAAATATTTTGTGCCAAAGGATGTTTTGGCAGATTGACCGGCAGGAGCCCTTTCGGCGGATTTTGTGGCTCGCTGTCCGCCACAAAACTTGGCGGACGACGCTCGCTCACAAAATTTTATCCCAGAATTTGCTTTGTCAAATTCTGGGATTGCCAACGGATATACTATCCCCGAATTTTACAGAGAAAATTCGGGGATTACGCCTCAAGAGCAACCTGCCGGTTGCCGCCCACACAGCACAAAATATTTTACTTAGGAGAATAAAAGATGAATCAAGATGTGAAAACGCGATTTAGGGAATGGACGGAATCGATTGTTATAGCGGTAATCCTCGCTTTATTGATAAGGTCATTCATAATCCAGGCCTTTAAGATTCCATCGGGCTCAATGATACCGACTTTCCAGATAGGCGATAGGATATTCGTCAATAAATTCATCTATGGCGCGCGGATACCGTTAACAAATATCAGGTTTCCCGCGATGAGGCAGCCGAGACGAGGCGATATCATTGTTTTCGTCTCTCCCGAAACGCCCAAAAAAGATTTCGTGAAACGGCTTGTGGCTAAAGAAGACGAAACGGTTGAGATAAAAGAGGGCGGGATTCATATTGACAAGAGAGGCATT
>MHFL01000007.1:16089-18470 GCA_001804165.1 Omnitrophica bacterium RIFCSPLOWO2_01_FULL_45_10
TTATAATAGAGGCGATTACGGGGGGGAGGGCGCGCCTGTGAAAGTGCCAAAAGACTCTTATTATGTTTTAGGCGATAACTCAGCCAGCTCAAGGGATTCGAGGTATTGGGGTTTTGTTCCAAAGAAGAATCTGATAGGGAAAGTTGTTTTCATTTATTGGCCGCTTCATAGAATGAGGATAGTGAAGTAAAATGGGATTAAATCTGGCCAATAAAACTTCTATAACTCGGATAATCCTGATACCCTTTTTCATCGCCTATATAGTCTACTCGAGACTCGACGTGGCCCTTATCATCTTCGTGCTCGCCATAATATCGGACGGAGTCGACGGCTTTATTGCGAGGACCTTCAAACAAAAAACGGAACTTGGCACTATCCTCGACCCGATAGCGGATAAACTTCTATTGTTAAGCGCCTACATATGCCTATCGATGGTAAAATCTATCCCTCCTGATTTGAGATTGCCTCCGTATGTGCCGATAATAATAATATCACGAGACGCGATAATAGTTTTGGGCTCGGTGGTAATACTTTTGGTTAAGGGAGATGTGAAGATCGCGCCGAGCGCGATAGGAAAGATCACGACGTTTTTTCAAATGATTACGATAGTAAGCATTCTAGTCCGGTTCAAGGGCTCTTTCGTCCTCTGGAACCTGGCGGTTCTTCTGACCGTGATCTCTGGCATAGATTACATCATTAAGGGCTCAAGGACCTTAAACGAGAATCATTCGGTTGAGGAAGGGTGAGATGACGCCGCAGATTTTTATGTTTATCTTGGGTGTCTTGACAGCGTATCTTATAGGATCATTTCCGACAAGTTATATAGCAGCGAAAATTTTTAAGGGTATAGACATCCGTGATGTCGGCTCTAAAAATGTCGGAGCCACTAATGTCTTGAGGACGGTCGGCAAAATTCCCGCTTTATTAGCGTTGATGGTCGATATCTTAAAGGGGTTCATCGTCACTTTTTTCCTTGCGCGATTTTTTTACTTGCCGCCATTATCAGAATCGATAGATTACGATTTTTTTAGAGGGCTTTTAGGATTAACTGCCACATGCGGTCACGTCTGGCCCGTATTCTTAAGATTCAAAGGGGGTAAGGGTGTCGCTACGACGATAGGCGTATTCATAGCTATTGCGCCCGCAGCCCTTTCCATGTCTCTAGGGCTTTGGCTAATAGTCTTCCTCTTCACAAATTACGTTTCGGTCGCGTCTATTTTTTTAGCGTTATCACTGCCCGTCTTCACCGTCCTCTTGAATAAATCATTCTGGACGGTATTCTTCACCGCTATGATAGGCGCTCTGACGATCTTCAAACATAAAGAGAATATAAGACGTCTACTAAGGCACGAGGAGAATAAGACGAAAATTTTTAAAAAAACCTCATGACACTAAAATCTCTCTTTGGACCTCGACTCGATTGCCTCTAAGATCCTCGAAGCCTCTTTCTCGCCGCCTTTCT
Source organism: Omnitrophica bacterium RIFCSPLOWO2_01_FULL_45_10 (assembly GCA_001804165.1). GTDB lineage: Bacteria > Omnitrophota > Gorgyraeia > 2-01-FULL-45-10 > 2-01-FULL-45-10 > 2-01-FULL-45-10-A. The sequence goes on from MHFL01000007.1 coordinate 17,552, forward strand.
TCCACGCCTCATATATCATGATGAGCATCTTAGTGGATTTGGAATCCGCCACCCACTTTATGCCCAAAAGTAGAGTACCTACTAGTAACTGTAGGAAGTAACGCGGCATAGTAAAGGATAGCGCGAATGAAATCATGGCCAATATAAGATAGAGATTCATCTTCTTCATCGGATTCTCCCTTTCTTTGAACGTCCTATTTTTTTGAAACAAACTGGCCGCCTCATGAGCCGACGCTATCCTCTCAAGGCATTCGTCACAGGTAGCGACATGCTCCCGGATCCCTTCTTTCTCCTTTACGGATAAAGAGTTATCAAGCAATGAAGCGAGTTCGGATTCGTTTGGATGAATCGTTTTTTCAATCTTTATCTCGGTCATATATTCTCCTTCCTACTATATAAGACGTAAAAAGCGCTTAAATTATTGCAAAAATCTACCTAAATTCTCTCAGGGCGCGGCGAAGCCTCTCTTTGGCCCTTTTCACATAACTTGCCACGCTTCCGATAGGCATATTCAGAATCTCCGCAATCTCGCTATATTGTTTATCATGCATGAGATTCAATTTTAAGCTGAGTTTCTCGTTTACCGGAAGACGCTCAATCGTCTCGTCTAATTTATTTGAAAGTTCATTCCTTATAAGTTCATCAGTCGGATTCAATTGCGCGGAAGGCATCAATTCGATGAGTCTCCTTTCATCCAACCTTTCAAAAAGAGAAATCGGCTTGGCCGGGTCAGCCTTACGGCTCTTTCTAACATATTCTATTGCGGCGTTGCCGGATACGATGGCTAGCCAATAGGTTATGTTTTTACGATTCTTCACGCCTTCAAGTTTATTCTCATCCCATATCGAGGCAAGGACATTTTGTCTAATGTCTTGAATATCATGGATGGGTAAACTGAATCCATAATTTTTGAGGCGGG
>MHFL01000007.1:18516-20804 GCA_001804165.1 Omnitrophica bacterium RIFCSPLOWO2_01_FULL_45_10
GGCCCACGCGACGAGGTCTTTTTTTATACACCCTTCCACTAAAATTGTATCGTCTTCGCAAGATTCGCCTTTCACGTAAGTTAAAATAACATAGAGCGAGTAACAGGGTCAATATAAAAATGGCGGCGTAAAATATTTTACGCCGCCTCTATAGAATAGTCATTGACACAATATATGCGGGTAGATATAATTATCTCAAAAAGGCAGGCAGATATATGGCGGAACGGATTGAAGAAAATGAACTTATAAAGGCGAGGCTTTCGAAGCTGAAAGCCTTAAGAGAAAGCGGCGTTGAGCCTTACGGAGAACGATTCGAGGTTTCATCTTTCATAAAGGCATTGAAGGATAACTTCGCCGAAGGCAAGGAAGCCGCGTTGGCGGGCCGGCTCATGTCCTGTCGTGAACATGGAAAATCCAGGTTCTATGATTTGAAGGATTCGTCGGGAAAGATACAGGCATATCTGAAAGAGGATATTGTCGGGCCCAGGGCGTACGAATTATTGGACAATTTCGATATAGGCGATTTTGTTGGTATAAAAGGAGAGACTTTTAAGACCAGAACCGGCGAGCCGACAATAAAAGTAACTGAGATAAAACTGCTGGCGAAAAGTTTAAGGCCACTGCCTGAAAAATGGCACGGCCTAAAAGATGTTGAGACGAGATACCGACAGCGCTACCTGGATCTTGTGATGAACGATGCTGTCAGGCGGATATTCGAAATGCGTTCAAAAATAGTTAGTGAAATAAGGCGCAATCTTGACGAGGGCGGATTCATGGAGGTCGAGACCCCCATGATGCAGTCGATACCGGGCGGTGCCGCGGGCAAGCCGTTCAAGACACATCACGAGGCGCTTGGGATCGACCTATATCTCAGGGTCGCGCCGGAACTATATCTCAAACGGCTCCTGGTCGGCGGATTCGAAAAGGTATATGAGATAAACAGAAATTTTAGGAACGAAGGTATTTCAATAAGACACAATCCGGAATTCACGATGCTTGAGGTCTATGAGGCATATTCGGATTGCGAAGGCATGATGAAATTGACAGAACGTCTCATCACGAATTTAGCGCAGAAACTTTTTGGGAAAATAGACCTCGTATACCAAGGCAAGGATATAGATTTTTCAAAATGGGAGCGGATTTCTTTCGCGGACCTTATGTTCGAGCAATTCGGCATCAAAGCGGACGATAGCCATGAAGAATGGGTTAAGAAATTGAAGAAGAAAGGCATCAAGATAGAGGGCAAAGAGATATCCCGGACCCAATTGATAAACATAGTCGGAGAAGTTGTGGAGCCGAGAGCGGGCAATCACCCCGTCTTCGTTATAGACCTCTTTAAGGAATTATCTCCTCTTGCGAAGACGAAGAAGGGCAGCCCTCTCCTTACGGATAGATTTGAACTGTATATCGCCGGAATGGAGATAGCGAACGCCTATTCAGAACTGAACGATCCGATCGAGCAGAAGAAGCGTCTCGAAGAAGATTTACGCAATACGCAATACGCAATACGCAATACGAAACGCGTTATCGATGAAGATTTCATAACAGCCCTCGATTATGGCATGCCGCCCGCGGGCGGCCTTGGTATCGGCATCGACCGGCTCGTCATGATACTCACAGATTCGCCCTCAATTCGGGACGTCATCCTGTTTCCTCAATTAAAACCTCTAAAGACATGACCTGGCAGCTCTTCATAAGCCTGAGATATCTCGCCGCGAAGCGTAAAGAGAAATTCATTTCCTTGGTCAGTTACATTTCGATATTCGGCGTAGGCGTAGGTGTTTGCGCGCTCATAATCGTGTTGGGCGTAATGAACGGTTTTGACAACGATTTAAAAGAAAAGATAATAGGGACCCATTCGCATATAGAGATAGTATCCGAATATGGGATCAAACCGACGCAAGAGCTGCGGACAAAAATCTTGAGCGCGAAACATGTTTTGGCGCTGTCGTTTTTTTTAAACGGCCAGGCCCTCATCCGAGGCGGTGAGAATGTCACAGGGGTGATCGTGAAAGGCATGTTGCCCGGGGATGAGGTGCGGGTAAATAATTTGGGGCAATACGTCACAGACGGGGATTTGGAGTTTGGTAAAGATGGAATTGTAATAGGCAGTGAATTGGCCAATCGGTTCGGCTTAGACTTAGGCGATAAGGTCTCCGTAGTTACACCCGCATCCGCTAAGGGAAAAGATTTCGAGGTCAGCGGTATATTCTCTTCGGGTATGTATGAATACGATTCTAATTTAGTTTACATTGACCTCGCGAAAGCGGAAGAATTATTTGATACGG
>MHFL01000007.1:20820-21774 GCA_001804165.1 Omnitrophica bacterium RIFCSPLOWO2_01_FULL_45_10
ATTGGAAAAGACGGTGATGTTCCTGATACTGACATTGGTAGTGATGGTGGCATGCTTCAATATCGCGGGCACGCTCATAATGACCGTTTTGGAGAAGACGAGGGATATAGGCGTCCTGAAGGCGATAGGTTCGACTGACTTTGAGGTTATGACGATATTCGCGATGCTTGGCTCGCTCATCGGCATTTTAGGGACGTCCTTAGGCGCGGCTTTAGGCATAGCGATATCATGGGCCTTAAAGACATATAAATTTATAACGCTTCCAAAAGACGTCTATTATATAGACAGGCTGCCCGTCAAATTAGATCTTCAAGACATATTGATAATCGTCGCTTCGAGCGTCATCTTAAGCCTCATCGCCGGCCTATATCCCGCATATAAGGCGTCAAGGCTCGATCCTGTTGAGGCGTTAAGATATGAATGACGTAATTTTAACGGCGCACGAGATTTATAAGATTTATAGAAACGGCTCGAGAGAGATTCGCGCGGTGGACGGGATATCCTTACAAATAGAAAGGACTAAGTCTTTCGCGATTGTGGGCCCTTCAGGCGCGGGTAAATCTACTCTCCTGCATCTTCTAGGCGGTTTAGATAATCCGACCCGCGGAAAGGTTGCATTTGACGGCCGAGATTTGTATGCATTATCTGATTCCGAGAGGGCAAGGATAAGAAATAGAAGCGTTGGTTTTGTCTTCCAATTTTATCATCTCTTGCCGGAATTCACCGCGCTGGAGAACGTAATGTTGCCGGCGATGATAATGGGGTTCGGATTTCGGGATTCCGGCATCGGGGTAAAGAAGATAAGAGAAAGAGCAGAAAATATTCTGAAATCAGTCGGTTTAGGAGACCGCCTTCATCATAAGCCGAACGAACTCTCGGGCGGAGAGGCGCAGAGGGTCGCGATAGCCAGGGCCCTCATAAATGAACCCGCTCTTTTACTCTGTGATGAGCCGA
>MHFL01000008.1 GCA_001804165.1 Omnitrophica bacterium RIFCSPLOWO2_01_FULL_45_10
TTTATCGGGGACATTTACGAATGAAGGCGCATAGAGGGTCAGCGAAAACGGGAGCGCCTGGTCACGCCTTAATATGGTAATGCCTGAATAGGTATTGTAACCGGATTTGCTCGTTCTTATTATATAATTTCCGTCGGGGACAGTGCCTATGACGCTGTATTTACCGAAACCGTTTGTCGTCGCTGAGGCAAAAGTGTTTGTCCTTGTCAAATCCATCACAGATACATCGGCGCCTTCGAGAGGCGAAATCACGCCCGATACGCTCTGGTAGATCGTGCCGAATACGAGCACGTTCCGCACAGTGATGGAAACATCCCTCGAGTACGTCAACACGCCGTGCGCGATATCGATATGAACCGTATAATTACCGGCCTCGGCGTAACTCGGCGTCCATGAAAAGGTTCCGGTAGAGTCGCCGTTATCCACGAATGTCGCGCCGCCGGGCAGTCCGGAGGCTGTGAATATTAATGAGGTATTGCCCGGGTCGGTGGCCAATATGGAGAATTGGAGCGCTTCTCGCTCATTTGTTTGAACGGCCCCCGGCACCTGAACGATCCATCTGTCATTCATCCTGGTTGAAAAGTCCTGAATAATATTGGATGTTTCTGTGTCCTCGGGGTAATATACCGCCCAATTCCAGTAATCCTGGAAGAGGCTGCCATCGTCCTGATGGGCAAAGAGCTGCCAGAAGGCCGCGCCGTCGGCGCCTTCCGTATTCAGACTACCAAACCAGTCTGTGTATAACCGATTGCGCCGCGACATCTGATAAGAGGCGCTATATATATCTTTTACGTTCGCGCCTATGACGTCGTAATAGACCTCTCCTGTATAGTCGCTATTGGCTCTTTTAATCTGTATCCCGAGACTGCGGATCTTTGTCATATCAGCGCCCCAGCTTTCGATCCGCGACTTCGCTATTCTTACCTGCGTCCATGCCCCGGGCGCCAAAGGCACATTACTGCCGGAAGCCCATTTCCAGTCGGTCCCTGTGTACACATACATTTCCGTGGTCAGGTCAGACGGCGCGTATGCGGGGATATATACCCAGCCGGAGAGATAATCGTACCCTGAATAATCTATCCCCTGCTCCGGATACACTATCCTTCCGCCGCAACTGGTGTTGACCGCGTTGATATTCGCGGTATATAAAATGGCGCCGTCGCCGTCGCGGCTGGGAGATTCTACATGCGTTGGCCCTTGACTATAATTCCAATCGATGGACCAGCCCTCTTGGTCAAAGTCGAAGCCGTTCAAAATGGCCGCCTTGCGGTCAGCCGTGATCCCGAATTCGCCTAAATATACCGGCTTTCCTATTACGCTATGCGCGTCATCAACATGTTCCTGTATCCATCCCAGATTCTCTGTGTCAGACATGCCGTAGCCTTCCGGGTAGAGGTGAAAAGAGCAGACGTCGATATATGGCGATTGATTATTACGGATATAATCGGCGCCGAGCCTGCCGTCATGCCTCCAATCTGAACTGCCCGCGATATCATACCAGCCTTCCTCTCCGGTCGACACGAGGTGGTTGGAATCTATGCTTTTTATGTAGCCGGCCATCTCGTCAATCCACGCCTGTAATGTATCGCCTGATGGGTCGCTTTCGCAGCGCGGTTCATTGGCCAATTCCCACATGAGAATTGTTGGGTCGTCTTTATATATCCTGCCGGTTATGGAATTCACGCGGTTCAGGAAATAATATATGTAATCTTTATAGAGCTGTTTACAGGAAGTGTTGGTATAAAAGATATCTTTTTCAACTTGAGGCCGTTTCTCCGCAAAGGCCTTATTATATTCACCGGCAGAGTATGAATACGCCATCTTAAGGCTATTTACCCCTTCCGATACATGGTCGGTTGAAAGCTCGACGGAGACAGAATAAGAATAATCCGTCGCGTACCAATTATCTATTTTTTCCAGGCCGTCATATACCTGTGAGTCAAGTCTGATATTATCTATATATATCTCGGCAGGGTGGGAATATCCGAAAACCCCAATACTGACCGTTTGGACCAGGTTCAGATCCGCTATGGGGCTGGTATATTGCCATCCGGAAGCCTCTGTCTTCCAGTTACTGGCGGTTAAACTATATGAAATATTATAATTCCACCCGGAATGCAGGCTGAGCTGTAAGGATTCGTGCCATACCCACTGTGTGCCGGTCCGGATCGCCACATCCACAACCGCGGCATCGCCGGCATTATATAAATCAAAAGTCAAAGTTGTCTTACCCGACCAGTCTCCCGCATTCCCAGTGGCCCATTTGACATATTGCGGCATTCCGCCGAATCCGTCATCCCAATTGTTTACCAGCGGCATGATGAGGCGTATCCCTTTTTCCCTGGCCTTGGCAATGATATAATCCATCTGCCGGAAGGTGGGTTCGTTGTATTCCCGCGGGTTAGGTTGAAAACAATAACCATCCTTCCAACTGTCCTGTCCCTCGCTCGAAGCCCATACCCTTAAGACCGTCAACCCCAAGCCTTTTGCGTCTTCAAGCACATCGCTGATCATGAACTGTGACCAATGATATAGGTGATCATTATTCGCGGCGTTAAAGTGGAACGGCTGGCCATTGAGAATTAACTGACTGCCTTCTCTTTGCACAAAATACTCTGGGGCCGCTTCCTCCGCGGACACGTAAGTAGATAAACCGGCGGAAAGACAGAGCGCACACGTGATAAATATCAGAAAACCAAATGTCTTGTTAAAGTGTCCCTTCATCACATTTTTCCCCATCACATTTTTAACTTATCCTATATATAATAATATATCATATTAAAGCAAAAGACAAATTTTAAAACTACCTTTTTTTAATCTAACAAAATTCACCCGCTATTGACAACAATGCGTTATCATGTATAATTTAGTAGAGAATGGGGTATCAAGGAAAAAATTTTAGCCATAGCCTAACTGCGGCTAAAATTGGCGCGCCTGGGCAGAATCGAACTGCCATAAATGGCTCCGGAGGCCATTGCCTTATCCGTTAGGCCACAGGCGCAGCAAGATAGAATTTTACTTTATCCGCGGCTCTTGAGGTAGTTCTCGAAGGAACGGTCGTAGGTTCGTTCCGCTTTTTTATCGAAGTAGCAGGCGGGCAACTCCCCGCTCGACCTGTGATATGCCAGACATTCGCAGCATCTTCCATGCCTCGCGCATCCGGCATATGTGCAGTTACAGATAGCAACGTTTTTCTTAAAGTTTAGACATTCAGTCATCCCAATAACTTCCCTGCCATGCCCCAATTCGACGCGTCGAATTCCTCTATGGAAACATATGTGTACTCTTTGGGCTTTTTGGCAACCTGTTCAAGCGTCCGCGTAAATTCCTCTACAATTTTTGACTTCTGTTCCTTCGTAAGTTTACCCACCAATTTCAATTCAACATAAGGCATAATCTCCTCCTCTTGAGTTTAAGTTGCATGCGTATGGCGGAGAGGGTGGGATTCGAACCCACGAGGCCTTATCAGCCTACGCGCTTTCCAAGCGCGCGCACTAGGCCAAACTGTGCGACCTCTCCTTAAAAATATTTCTTCAAAAGCGAGTAGAGTTTCTCGTTTCGCGCGAAATTCTCGGTCCGCCAGGAAAAGGTTATTTTGCCCTTCTCTTTCGCCCATAGGGAACTGAAATTCTCCCACCCGGTAACGGGCCCTTCGCGCCTGACCCATGGCGGATTTTTCAAATATCTATAAATGCCGTCGGGATATAGGGAATTCGCGATCGTTTTATATGTCCAATATGCCCAACTCATTCCATATTTTTTAAACAGTTCCAGAAGGTCGAGAACCCAACCGTATTCGCCGTAATATCCGCTTCGCCAATTCACTCCGAATTCCCCGACATACAACGGAACTTCACATTCGTCCATCAGGCGGCGATAATCTTTCACGATTCTATCCAACCGCGCCTTACCCCATCGTATCTTGTACACCTTTCCCGGATAATACAAATCTCTTTCCATGTTGAATGTAAACGCATGCGGCATGTAGATATGAACGCTGAACGCGGTATTCGAATCTATCGGCCTCCCTAAAAATTCAAACCTCGTCGCCCATTGATTGCCTTCTAGAAATATTATGTGATTCTTATCGGCATCCCTTATCTCTTTTGTTACCCTTTCATATAAATCTTTTACAACGCCTTCTTGGTTGAGCGGCATAACCGGCTCGTTCAAAATGTCGTATCCTGCGACTGCGCTTGAATCTTTATAGCGGCCCGCGATGAAGTGCCATAATCTTAAATATCTATCCTTATTGGATTCATCCGTAAAGAGTTGAGGTGACCCGACGCAATCGGCGTGCCAGTCCGGATTCTGGGCCCCTGGAGCGGCATGCATATCGAGGATGCAATATAAGCCGTATTTTTCACACCACTTCACGATCTTATCGAGACACCTTAATCCTTCTTCGTTAAAACTGTAGGGTCTATCTTCGAATTCTATGAGCCGATAATTAAACGGCACCCTTACGCAGTTCGCACCCCATTCCTTTATATTCTCTACATCCTCTTCTCTAATAAATGTATCGTGAAAGGCAGCCGTGAAATCCTGAAGCGCCTCTTTCCCGAGTGATTTTTCAAACTCCGACTTAAATATTTTCTCAGGGATGTTGCGGCCCGCGAGCATATAGCCCTCCATCATGAGCCATCCGCCGAGGGCCGCGCCCTTCAATATGACGGCCTTTCCATTCTCATCGACGATATTCGTCTTGTTAACTTTTAAAAATGGAAGTCGTTGCGCCATCGAATCTTTATCGCCTGTATTTATTCAAAATCTTAAGTATTCTGTCGGCGGATTTCGGCATATTCGCCTTTTTATTAATAAGTATGTCTTGGGCCGAGAGCATTTTCCCATAGAGTTCTTCATTGCCCTGCCAGTGCTGGGTTAGAGCGGCGCCTTCCAGCTTAACGCCAGCAAATAGGCCTCGGCTCCTGGAATAAGATAGGATCCCGCCTTTCAGTTGTATATCCGTAGAGGCCTCGCCTGCCCTTCCTACGGGTCCGGCCGCGACAGACGCGTCGGCTCCAAGTTTGAATTTTCCCTGCAGGATACCGTCAAGACTTCGCTTATTCATGACCAATAAGACAAAGTCCGTTGCCTGCCCCCCTATCTGCCATCCAAAACTGCCTCCCGCCATGCTGAAAATAGCGGGCGCCGACCATCCTGCGCCGGATTCTTCGCGAGTCATAATTATCCCTTGCCCGTATTTCCCCCCTATCACGAATCCGGCAGATATCGTCGATGGAAATACGACTATGGCCTCGCAGTTCTTCAAGAGGTCTTCCGGTATCGCCTGATCCGGCATCTGCTGCACCTCTTCCAACACCTTACCTGACTCCTCAACAAGTCTTGTCCACTTGCTCTCTTCGACAGCGCTTACACATACAGGGTTAAGAATAAATCCCGCAAGCGCCGCGATACTAAATATTACAACCAATCTTCTCATGACCGCACCCTCCTTTCTCGAATTTTACCATCTCCACGCCGCACCCGCGTAAATGGATGATTCCTGACGCGACCTAAGGAGACGTAAAAATGCCTCCCCGTCGCCTTTTAATATATTATAAGACAGATTCAGAGTTATTCCTATATCTTTGTTTTCTATATCATCTTTTAGTCTAAATGCTATGGTATCTTTAGCGGTGAGTTTCACGTCTGCTCCAAAAATCATTGCCGGCGTTTTTTTGTCTTCGCATTCTATCTCAAAGATCAATCCAACGTCTTTTTTCAGCCCCCATTTACCTGATAGAATAATCATCTGCCTTATTGGCCTTACCCTATTAGTTAATCTTATACCTATTTCATATTTAATAAAATCTTCATCGAATACGCCGATGGCGGTTTGAAAGTTAAATGCTGAGGCCGAGTCCTTGCTGAGAAGATATGATATCCGAAACTTGTCCCTGATGTCCCAATACCCTTTGAATGTCAATGTATGGAGCCGTCTCTTTTTCCTTATAAGTTCGCCCTTTTCATATTGATAGACTATCTAATGATTTTTATCAATCTCCCAAACGCCGTTAAAAGTGAGAATATCATATTTACCTTTTTCCTTTTCAATATAAAACGACAGGCGGTTAAATTTATCGGCCTTCCATGACCCGCCAAGCCGCAAGAGATATGTCGAATATTTATTCTTGTCCTGTCTTGTTGTAACAGCGAACAAAAGCGAATTTTCATTCACGTCCAGAATCTGGCCTTTTAGCGTGATTTCATCTCCGAATGTTTCCCGGCCTGATTTTTCAATGGTAAGCCGTAAATCATGATCGTCGGTGAGGGACCATCTGCCTTTTATCTTAAATTGGTGAGGGATATGTTCGGATTCCTCGAGGGGCGCTTTTACGTGGTAGTCGAGTTCATTTTTTCCGTCGATTTTGAACCTGCCGTCTATGACCTTTCGGAATTTTGGCAGACCGCTTTTCTTTGCGCGTTTATCGATTATGAGCCTATTGAACGGATCGACCTCGTATCGTATTCTTTGCATTTTAGATTACCTACGGATAGTCCAAAAATCATCCGCAAGGGTCTCAAGATAATCAAAGGGCATGGTAAAATATCCTGCCATGCCCCATTTCCTCCCCCAGGAATTACGAACCAGGAAACGCCTCTTTTTCTGATCGTATCCGACTGCCATGACCGCGTGGCCGCCTATCTCTATTTCGTCCTTGGCCGGCATGTGAACGGTGCCGGTTTGTTTAACATCTTTGGATTCAAAGCTCTCATATACGGCAAAACCAAATACGAAAGGATACCCCTCGGCAAGGCAGGCGAACATCTCAAGAATGGCATGAATACGGTGGTATGATTCTATTAAATGCTTCTTCGCCTCATCGTAACACTTTTGAGGCGGTTTTTTGTCGAATCTTGATATTATATAGGGCCATGTCTTCTCAAGGCAGGCGCCGTCATTCTTCAACGTCTTTATTCCGTCCCTTAATGAAGCGCCTGAATCGTAATCGACTGTGTCTATTAAGGCCCTTTCATTATAATAGATGAAGAGGCGGCTCACGTCGCTATAAACGCCGTCCATCCTTCTATCCAAAAATTCGAGATTGCCGGCCAATGCCTGGGCCGTACAACTCCCTAATTTTCCCTGCTGCTCTATCTCGGAGCACCCCTCTCTCAAGTCGACTTTTTTCGGAAGTTTGATGACTGGTTTTATCGCGCTGTATAGATAGTCTCTCTGGTCCGGTATATCCGGCACCCATCCGTAGTTTCCCGCATGCCTTATCATGGCCTACTCAAGCACGTGTGCCGCTTATTTGTTTCTGTGGTGATTTTTGTCTCTTCCTGCGAACCGCGTCAAAGACGTCTTTATTGATGGCTTGCAGGTCAATCGGCTTACCTTCGGCCTTCAGTTTTTTGACCATCGCCCGCACCATCTTTCGCTTAAGTTTCTTTTGTTCCGTTACGCTGGTTTTTCTTTTACCAAATCCGCATTTTTCGGAATAAAGTCCCATTATGATCCTCCTCTAGTTATCTCTACCGCCTTTTTCGCCGTTTGCCGGTCGTTTTATATTTTTCATAAAATTTTTTCTTTTCGCCATCCTGTGATCTATCAACATGGTTCCTCTGGGCGGACCGTTCTCTCCGGGGTCTATTATCGGCGGTCCCTCTAAATGAGCCGGCGCCTTTGCGCTTTGCAAAACAATCCTTGCAGTATACCGGACGATCCTGACTGGGCCTGAAAGGGACCTCGCATTCTTTATTGCAGTCCGCGCAGATCGCTTTATGCAATATCCTTTCGTAATTAGTCTCACGCCTTGGTTCTCCGTGACGCTGGGAACGATCGAAACGTTGGAAAGGTTTCGGATAACGTTCTCTTTCAAAAGGTTTTCCGCCAGACTGGTCGATCAATGCATCTATCTTCCTCTCTAAAAAAATGAGCTGCTGCTGTACTTTAAGAATGAGGCCCGCTATATCCGGCTGGGCCTCTTGCGGCACAAAAGAACTCTTGTCTTTTAAACTTTTTTTCATATTTCTCCTCTCACAAAAGGTATTTCGACGACTAAGCGCACATTATTTTTTAATGAACCTTATACTTTTTGATACTTGATACTTAAGAAATTTTTTTATCTTCTCCAAAAACTCTTTTGGCCATATACGGATGCGATAGTTGAGCATATTATTATTGACGGTCGATACTTCATTATACTTACCTTCTTTTATGAGGGTATCCCTCAAGGCCTGCCATGCTTCGGTATCTTCCATCTTGGTAGGGGCTTTTTGCTCCTTCCTTATATCGACCTTAAGCTGATTATCCGGACCGTCTATGATTGTGATTTTATTCTTTTCAGCAAATTCGATAGCGGCTTCTTCTATCTTTTTTTCCTCCTCTTCAATTTCGAATATCTTCCCTTTCAATTCCTGCTTCTTTGACTCAAGCTCTGCGTAGGCCGTAACGAGTTTCACGCCGGGCTCGTTCTTATATTGATTTACGGGGAGCGTTTCTACGTGTTTCGGATGTTTCCACAGAGGACAAATCGGCTGATATTCACACCAATCGCAAAGAGCGCTCTTTCTTGGATGGAACTCCTCGCAGGATTCGATCTCTTCGATATTCTTTATGACGGATCTCCTGAGATCTTCAAGCTGTGCGCCTGTCCTGGACGAGACGATTTCTTTATTGAAGAGAAGCGAATGCCATACCAGTTTCACCTCTTTCGCGTCCGGCCAACGCTCAAGGAGCGCGATATGATATAAACCCAATTGCCAATCGCTGTCCGCCTCTTCTTGAGTCATAAGCGACGAGGTCGTTTTGTAGTCATGGATCTCAAACGTTTGGGCTTTATCATTCCAGTCAATCCTATCAAGTATGCCCAAAAACGCGTATTCCTTTCCGTCGCTTCGTATCGTGAAACGGATCGAGCGCTCTGTGTCAACAACTTTTGTCTGATCGAAGGGTTTATAGCGCTCGTAGTAACTAATGACCGCCTCTTTTCCCTTTTGATAGTATCCTTCTAATGTGACGCCCTTTTTAACGATCTTGATATTCGGTTGGTAACTTTTTTCCCATGTATCTTCATACAGCCCAACCGCCCATTCAAGCGATTTAACTGTTCCGACCTTTACAAGTTTATATAGTTCTTCCAGGACCTTATGAACTATCCCACCCCTGAAGGCCTCGATGGTATCAAGTTCGGATTCGATGCGATCTATGTAGTGATATTTGTATTTCAGCCTGCAATCATCGAATGAGCCAAGGCGCGATTGGGAATAAACTATATTATCATTTGTCATGTCACTATCATTTCCTTCTCTAAATCTATTTTGTCCTCCACTCTCCGGAAGCAGATTCGATAGGAGTACCCGACGGCGCGCCTGACTGTAACTTCTCCGCATATACCTTCTGGACTTCAAACAGCGCGGCGTTATTTTTTGCGGTGATAGATTTATAGATTATCATGCGGTCCGAGTTTTCCTCGGCCACAAGGTCCTTAAGAGATTGATCGCCCTCACCGGCGCCTCTAACCTCCACAAATCCTAATCTGGTCTCCCCGATGCGACCGCTTGATTCGGCAGAAATCAGGCCCTGATATCGGGACTTTCTTCCCATAACGGCCTCTTCCGCTTCGGGAGACAAGCCCTCTTCAGCGTAAGCGACACCAAGGAACGAAGGTATCCGACTCTGAGGCATCGCGCTCTTTTTCCCGGAGACCACATCCTCAACCGCGTCTATATCTTTTACGACATGCTGATAGACGTCGAGCCGCATCGCGACGTCGACCTTTATCGGCTCTTTTGGCGCCACTACCTGAACTCTGCCGCATCCTATCGCGGCGAAAATCGCGGCAAGTATAAATATTATCTTTTTCATCTGCCACCTCCTGGGTTAAAATCGTGAACTGTAACTAAAAGATCGCGTTTCCCCGTATCCCCCTTCAAGTGAGCCTCCATGACAATATTAAATCCCCTCAATCCCAAACTGAGCGTGCCTTCATTATAACGGTAATTCTTAAAATTATCTACTATTACATCGACATCCTGATGAGCGTACTCCGCTATCTTTTGGAGCCATTCATCGCTTTTGATAGTGAGGGTGCCGTCTGGCGCGACCTCCAGGTTTCCCTTCAATTTTGTGAGTGTAGTGCCCCTCCCGGAAAGTCTGACTTTTCCTTCGGCAAGGCCAATGAGTTCCATCTTCTCACTTAACTCAAAGGTCTCCACAATCTTTTCAAGTTGAATGTCTTTGAGCGTGAGGGCAAAGGAATAGAAAGCGGCCTTCCCGGATATTATCCTGCCATCGCCCTTGACGATACCCCCCAGGAATGAGGCAGACAGGTTCTTAAGAATCAACGTATCCTTCTTAAAACTCGCCCTGCCGGACGCTTGGTTAATCTTATATTTGGAATAGATGTCGATATCTTTTACGAAAAATTCAAATATACGATATCTAATAAGGGAAGGTATTGAAAAGTTTAACTGTAATTGCCCGATCCCAAGAACCGGCTGTCCGGTTTTTCTGATATCTATATCGCGGAAAATGAGTGTGCGGGCGGTGATGTCTCGAGCGCCGATTTTAACCGAATAATCCTTGAGCGCGGACCTTAAACGGTTCTCAGCATAATTTAAGGCCGGCGGCTTCCAGAATGTAAGAATGGCGGCCAGAGCGATGAGGCCTGCGACAAGGATGATTATTAAAATTCTAAAAAGATAACGATAACTTGTAGGCATGTGTAAGATATAGTGTACTATATCTGTTTAAGATATAAAAAAGTTAGCCATGCGCATTTGTATTACATATAATATGATGGTATACTTTATTATAACACACGAAAAGTTTCCCCTTATATTTATATTGAAGACTATAAGGGGGGTATTTTTTGTTCCTATAATAAAAATCTTTAAAATGTATCGCCTATACTTTAAACCGAGGCTTTACAATGAGAAAGAAAAAGATTAACATAAAAGTTCTGCTTGTGGCTTTTATTACGGTTGCCTTCACTTTTTTATGTGTGGGCGCCACGTCCGCCGCGGTTAAAAATAATATTTCGGGGCGTGTGAAACGTCCTGTAGTTCCAGCATATGCGCCTGGGGAGATAATAATAAAATTTAAATCTCAAAACATCGCAGTGGATAGCATTAATGCTCAGGCACGCCAAAAAGTGGATTTCAGGATCAAGGGACGAGAGATAAAGGAGATTGCGGGATTACCCGACAAGATAAAATCGGTAAGCACCGATGACACAACATTGGAGCCTGTCTTCAAAGATCTGCATAGAGAGATGTCCGTTCAAGGAAAGACGGAAGAGACACTCGATAAGGAAACATTTCAGAAACTTGCCAAAACAAGAAAAATGCGGGTAGCCGAGCCAAAAAATTATGGCCGCTCCAGAATCTACATGCTGCGGCACGCTCTTACAAATGATAAAAATTTGGAAGATTTATGCCAAGAACTGGCGTCAGATTCTGATATTGAATGGGCCGCGCCGAACTATATTTTAAAAATGGATTACGTCCCGAATGACCGCCTGTATCCTAACCAATGGTCACACAGGAAAACAGATGCCGAATCCGGTTGGAATATTCAGAGAGGTGACCCGAATATAATTATAGCCATCATCGATAGCGGAGTTTATTATGGCCATGAAGATCTGACAGCGAATATCTGGCGTGACAGCCAGGGCAATCCCGGCAAAGATTTCGTTGATATAGATACGGCAGAATACGGAAAGCTAAACCTTTACCTTAATCCTGAAGAAGATTATACAGAAATAGATGACGACACTTCCGACCATTATGGCCATGGCACACACACCGCCGGGATAGCCGGCGCGGCCGGAAACAATAGTATCGGCATAGCCGGCATATGCCACGGCTGTAAGATAATGCCTGTAAGGGCGGGTTTCGGCATTATCTATGTCTTCGATCCTTTTGGCAACGGCTTTGAGATAGGTTTATTAGAAAGCGATGATATCGCAAATGCGATAACATACGCTGCCGATAACGGGGCTCAGGTTATCAGTATGAGCTTCACCGGCGTAGGCGCGCCTATAATAAAAGAGGCGATCGATGACGCTTATTCCAAGGGCGTAACATTAGTGGCAAGCGCCGGGAACGATAATATGTCTAAAGAACGGTATCCTGCCGCCTATGAAAATGTTTTAGCCGTAGGCGCTACCGCCATAGATGACACAAAGGCATCCTATTCCAATTACGGCGATTGGGTGGACGTATTCGCGCCGGGCGGCGATAGCGCGAAAGATAGCATGATATTAAGCACTGTTCCCCTGGCCGGCCCTTCAGGCCATCCTGCCGGCTATAGAGCCATGGAGGGGACATCCATGGCATGCCCTTATGTTGCCGGTTTAGCCGCGCTTCTCCTATCCAATGATGGCCAATTAAAAAATCAAGATATATATGAGATAATCAAGTTTACCGCTGATTATGTAGGCTGGCCGGGCACGAACAACGGCCCATGCAGGGTTAATGTCAATAAGGCGTTGAGTTTTGACGGGAAGATTGCGATCAACTCCCCGGCGATGAATAGTTTTATCCGAGGAACCGCGGATATAACCGGTAGCGCTTACATGAGAACAGGCTTTAAAAGATACGAACTTTACTATGCCCTTAAAGAGTATCCGCAAAATAGCGTGTTGTTCGTTTCCTCCGCTGCTCCGGCTGAGGAAGGAATATTAGGGAGCTGGAATACCGCCTTATGCCAAGACGGCGAATATATCCTGACTTTAAAGCTTATAACGGATGATAACAGGGAACTTAAAAAATACGTCAACGTGATTGTGGATAACGTCAATGAGCCGCCGGTTTTTAAATTATCCGCGAGCAAGATAGCGGTTATCGGCCATCCGCTTGAGTTTAAAGTAGAGGCGCATGATTACGACGATCCTATGACTCCCGCCGGACAATTAACGTATTCCGCATACGGGCTTCCTGCCGGCGCCGGTTTTGATTCCCAAACACAGGTCTTTTCCTGGCAACCGACGGAATACGATAAAGGAACTCATGAGCTTACCTTCGATGTCAGCGATAATGGGCATAGAGTGACGAAAAATGTCTTGTTGTCAACTTTATATATGGAAGAAATCCGTCTCACCGCCGCGGGGACTGCGGAAACCAACCCGGCCATATACGGCGATAAGATCGTATGGGAGAGCAGGCGAAACGGCAATAGCGACATCTATATGTATGACATGACTATCGGCAATGAAAATCAGATAACAAGCGACACTTATGATCAAACCAACCCCGCCATATACGGTGACAAGATCGTCTGGGAAGATACGCGAAACGGGTACTACTCTCTTATCTATATGTACGACATATCAACCGGTCAAGAGACGCGGATATCCACAAGGGAAGGCTATCCCGCTATCCATCCCGCTATTTATCAAAACAAGATCGTCTGGCAGGATAAACTGCCCATCGGCCTTAACAATAATTTATACGTATATGACCTATTCACACGCGAAGAGATCCAGATAGCCGCCAGCGCCAATTATGAAAGTTTCCCCGCTATTTACGGAGAGAAGATCGTGTGGTCGGATTGGCGGAACGGTTATGAGGACCAGGATATTTATATGTACGATCTATCCACGGGTAACGAAATCCAAATAACAACATATAATAGTATGCAGAACGATCCGGTTATATATCAGGACAGAGTCGTCTGGCAGGATAATAGAAATTTATTTTATAATTACGGCATTTATATGTACGATATATCCATGAGTAAAGAAACCGCGATAAGTGATAATTTTAAAAAGCAGATGAATCCCTCCATATACGGAGACAAAATCGTCTGGCAGGGCAATAGTAACGCTGATTGGGACATATGCATGTATGTCATTTCTGCCGATCAGGAGATCCAAATAACGGATAATCCCAAAGACCAAACAAACCCCTCCATATACGAAAACAAAATCGTATGGCAGGATAATAGAAACGGAGAGTCTGTCGGACTATATGATATATATCTCGCCACGTTACTCTTTTCGCCACAAATCTTGTCTACGAGCGCCCAGACGGCAGCGCCCGGTGAGCTTATCACTGTAAGTGGTAGATATTTCGGTTTTATTCAAGGCGATTCTCGCGTTGAATTCGCAAGCGGCATCACAGCTCCTGTCATGACTTGGTCGGATGGAGAAATTGTCTGCGCGGTTCCTCAGAATGCCCGCGCAGGTTTATTGCGGATTGTCACGCCTGCCGGCTCCAGTAACGGAATTATGATAACCATGCCCCAATCCAATCTTCCTCCCGAATTATCGCGCCCCCTTGACGATAAAACCATAGACGAAGGCCAGACCCTCACATTTACCATCTCAGCCATAGATCCCGACAGAGACAGATTACGGCTGGATCTGACCCCGCCAAATTCACCTCCCGGCGCAAGTTTAGTTACGATAAAAGATGAGGCGGGTTATATAGAAAAGAGATTCACGTGGACGCCTGATTACGCTCAAACAAAGACGACGTTTTATAGTGTCGGTTTTACCGTAGAAGACGGCCGCGGCGGGCAAGATTATAAATCAATCACCGTCACTGTAAACAATGTTCTTGTCGCGGGCGCTGTATACGGCAGGACCGGCGGCCAGAGCCAGCCGCTCGAGGGCGCTAGTGTAAAGATAACCCGCCTTTCAGGTGCCCCTCAGGTTATTGCATCTGCGGTAACTGACAAAGACGGAAAGTTTAAAATATCAGGCGATAATATTATAAAAGGAGGATATTATATAAATGTATCCAAAGAGGGGTATACCCCTAATCCGTATTCAAAACCGACCATGCTTAAAAATAATATGATGTTCCCATTCAGCGCAACCCTTGTAAAATAGGGTCAGCGACTATTTATTGTGCGAAAAATGGCCGTTGTCCCTATTTTAGGACATCCACCTTTCTATCCTTTGGAATCTGATTATTATTCCTGAGCGTCTTTGCTCATGGACTTCATGATACCCGCCATATCCGGCATGCCAAGCGTCATCTTGTTGTATCCGGCAGGCACTTCGAATAGCGCGGGATCCTGTGGCCCGGTCTCGATATTCTTGAATTCGGTCGACCAGCTTCCGTCAATAGCGGCGGTCTTCACGGGTATATGCACGGATTCATCTATCCACTGGAATATCGACTCCCGTTTTCCGCTAACTTCAAAAGTTACACGGTATTTCGTAGTGTTTCTACCGGCTATTGTTTCCTCACCCTCTGCCTTACGCTCGATCTCCCCGTCTACTTTCTCCCGCATGCTCGCGGCCGTACGCATATCTACCGGCTGCTCGATATACATCTTCTGAGCCGGCATAAGCACCCATACGACTTCTTTATCCATGCGGCTTATAGTAACGGCTTCGCGCATCTCCGTCCGCGACTTATCGCCGGAGACATAAAGTTTCGCCGTAAACGAGCCTTCGCTGGAGTAACTCACCATCTCAGCGCTAAAATCCTCAGCGTAAACCGCTGCGGCCGATAATCCAATTACAAATATAGAAAATACAACCCATCGCATAACTAAGCGCATATCTTCTCCCCTTTCATTATTTTAAACCTATCCTTGATATTGGTTGAATGAGGATATTTTTTCTAAGGTATGCCTTTCCTTGGGCGGAATGATTTTATCTTCTTTAGGATATCCCAATGCTATCAGGACAT
>MHFL01000009.1:0-5788 GCA_001804165.1 Omnitrophica bacterium RIFCSPLOWO2_01_FULL_45_10
CCCCCTTTAATTTTTTATTTTTTGAGGAAAAACAAAAATGCCAAACCAAGAATCTGAAAAGAGTTACGAATTTTTTGCCCCCAAAGTCTTTATCCGGACTTTCGGCTGTCAAATGAACGCGAGGGATTCTGAGTTTGTGACGGGGCTCCTGATGGAGAAAGGGTTCAAATTAGCCGGCTCAATCGATGAGGCTGATATTATCTTATTCAACTCGTGCTCTGTCAGAAAACACGCGGAGAATCGGCTTTTCACTAACATCGCAGGCCTAAAAAGAATGAAAAAAGATAAGCCGGACCTTGTCATAGGGCTCATGGGCTGTACGGCCCAGAACTATAAGGACCAGATTCTAAAGCGGCTTCCGATGGTGGATTTAGTCTGCGGCACGGGTAATGAAAATGACCTTCCGAAACTGATCGAAGAGGTTTTAAGAAATAGATGCGCCATAGTATCGACCGATAAGGTAAATGCTCAAAGGCCGGAAGAGTTTCCGCGATATCGCGAGCATAAATTCAAGACATACGTTTCGATAAGCGAGGGTTGTGATAACTATTGCTCTTATTGCATAGTCCCGTATGTCCGCGGCAGAGAACGCTCGCGCGACACGAAGGATATAGTGAAAGAAGTAAAAGAATTGGCCTCTCGCGGATTTAAAGAGATAACGCTATTGGGGCAGAATGTGAACTCATATAAAGGATTAGCGTATAGCGTAGAGCGTATAGCGTATAGAAAAAAACTATCCGCTAAACGCTATCCGCTAAACGCTAAAACATGTGATTTTATTCATTTGCTGGAAGAGGTGAACAAAATTAATGGCATCGAGCGCATCCGCTTCATGACGAGCCATCCCAAAGACGCATCAATAGATTTATTCAAGGCGATGAGAGATTTAAGAGGCGTCTGTGAACATATTCATCTACCGCTCCAGTCAGGCTCAGACAGGATTCTCAAACTGATGAATCGAAAATATACGCGGCGGAAATACCTGCAACTGGTCAATGATTATAAAAAGATTCTCCCGGACGGCTCCATGACAACGGATCTCATTGTAGGTTTTCCTTCCGAAACAAAGGCCGATTTTAAAAAGAGCGAAGATTTAATGAAAGAGATAGGTTTTGACAGCGCGTTTTTATTTAAATATTCACCTCGGAAGTCCACGAAGGCCGCCCAGTTTAAGGATAATGTTCCCGATGAGGAGAAGCAGTCAAGGTTGGAAACTCTTTTGAACCTTCAGCGCGGAATATCGCAAAATAGAAATGAATCGATGAAGGGTAGTATCGCGGAAGTTCTTGTCGATGCCGTTAATTCAAAAGAGCCGTCTAAACTTACCGGCAGAACCAGGACGAATAAAATTGTGGTATTTGAAGGGAAAAGGCGGCTCATCGGCACATTTATGAATGTCAAAATTGAATATGCGTCGCCGCATGGCTTAAAAGGGAGGATGATGTGAAAACAAGATTGCTTCAGGCTCGCCTGCCTTTGGCAGGCAGTTGCGCCTTCGCAATGACCGTTTGGGCAGTTTTTTTCAACACTATGTTTTTAGTTCCAAATTCCTTTGCGGAAATGGATAAAAGACGGGTAGAGAAGTTATTTCTTGAAGGCCGTTATGAAAGGGCGGTTCAGGAGGCGCAGGCGCTTACAGAGTCGAGACACAGCCAGAAAGATGAATTATATTATATTATGGGTTTGAGCGAGCTTAAACTGAATAAGTTCGCTGACGCAAGGAAAAATTTCAGCCATATCATAGCCAAGTATCCAAGATCCAACAGGATGTTCGACAGCAAGTTAGGAATAGCGGATTCATATCTATTGGAAGGGAACAGGGGAAAGGCCATCGGCCTGTATGAAGAGATGTTAACGCGATTCCCGGATGACAAAGATATAGAGATAGTTCGTGATAGGTTGGAAGAGTATAAGGGTGAGGCAAGCGCAAAAATGGATCGACCACGCTATGCGGGCAGAATGTCATCGGGTACGGTGCAGGTTGGGGTATTCAAAAATAGAGTAAACGCGGAAAGGTTAGTTAAGAAACTTTCCAGAGAAGGCTACGAAGGATATGCGGAGCCGTCATCGGATCTCTCGCGGCGTCTCTACAAGGTTAAGGTAAGAAATCCGGCTTCGACAGAAGATCTTAAGGACTTAGCGGCAAGACTTAAGGCGGATGGCTACGAAACAAAAATATGCGACGAATAAATACGGTTATATTCATAGTTGGCCCCACTGCGGTTGGAAAGACGCGCCTGGCGGTTAAACTTGCCGCGAAAATAGGAGGAGAAATCATATCATGCGATTCCATGCAAATCTATAAGGGGTTAAGGATCTTGAGCCAGGCGCCAACCGCAAAGGATAAGAAAAGCATTAGGCATCACCTGGTGGCCGTATTAGGCGTAGGGAAGGAATACAATGCCGCCTCCTTTCGCAGGCGCGCGGTAAGAATAATAAATTCCATGATAGGACGGAAGGCCGCCGTTCCAATAATTGTCGGCGGAAGCGGCTTATATGTCAAATCGCTCATAGACGGCCTATTTCCCTCTCCGCCGGCCGATCTTAAATTTAGAAATAGGATGCGGCGTTTTATTATAAATTATGGCAGCGAAAAGCCGCACAAAGAATTATCGAATATAGATCCCGAAGCGGCAAAAAAGATACACCCGAACGATTCAAGACGGATAATTCGGGCGCTCGAGATTTATCACGCTACAGGACATACACCCACCGAAATCAAGCTTAAGACAAAAGGGATAAAAGATTTATACGATATCAGGATATTTGGATTGATGAAACCAAGAGAACTTCTCTATTCAGATATAAATACAAGAGTTGACAGGATGTTCGAAGACGGCGCCTTGGATGAGGTGAAAAGGTTGCAAAGAAAGAGGCTATCGAAGACAGCGAAGGCGATACTCGGGTTTAAAGAGATAAAGGGCCTTTTGAATAAAAAATATGGCTTCGATACGGCAAAAGATCTTCTTAAAAAGAATACGCGTCGGTTCGCGAAGAGGCAGATCGCGTGGTTTAAGCAAGATAGCAGGATAGCGTGGTTCGATGTAAGCAAAATGATCGACGAAAAAATAATATCGAGGATGATAAAAAATTATCAATGGAAAGAGCGGCGTTAGTCACAGTAGATTTTGGAAAAGATAGGACATGGAGCGCTGAGGAGCGCTCTCTTGAACTTCGCGAACTTGCCCGCTCAAGCGGCGTGAAGGTCGTGATAGAGGAAATCGCTAACAGGCATGAGCCGTCACCCGCCTTTTTTATCGGAAAAGGAAAGGCAGAGGAGCTTCAAAGGACGCGCGCGGATGAGGCCATAGACGTTGTGATTTTCAATAATGACCTGACGGGGAGCCAGCAGAAGAATTTAGAGGATATGATCGGGGCAAAAACTATCGACCGGACCCAACTCATCCTCGATATCTTCGCAAGACGGGCGCGCTCAAACGAAGGCAAGATTCAGGTAGAATTGGCGCAGCTTTTGTATCTATTGCCGCGCCTTACCGGCAAAGGTATTTATCTATCCCGCCTTGGCGGCGGCATTGGGACGAGAGGGCCCGGCGAGCAAAAGTTAGAGGTCGATCGTAGAAGAATAAGATCAAGGATAACGCATTTAAAGAAGATGCTCGAAGACTTAAGGCAAAGACGGTCCATGATGAGAAAGAAAAGGGAGAGGTTCTCAATATTGACATCCGCGATAATAGGATACACTAACGCGGGAAAATCCACGTTGTTGAACGCGCTTACCAATTCTAATGTCGTTGTAGAGGACAAACTATTCTCCACCCTCGATCCTACGGTAAGACGGCTTATTCTGCCGAACAGGCAGAAGGTTCTGTTTATAGATACAGTGGGGTTTCTTGAAGATATCCCCCACCATCTGATAGAGGCGTTCAAGGCGACGTTGGAGGAAGTTGTGGAGGCGGATCTGCTTTTACATGTAGTAGATATAAGTCATCCGAAAGCCAGCCAGCAGGCGGAAGCCGTTTATCGTGTACTCGACGAGATAGGGGCGAAGGATAAACCCGTTGTCACTGTGTTGAATAAAAGGGATAAACTGGAAGATGTCCCTTCAGTGATAACGCGTGCGAAAGAGAATTTCAATACCTCTTGCGTGATATCTGCCATTAAAAAAGAAGGATTCGATGAGCTCATAAGGGCTATTACATCATATGCGGCTAAACTCACTACGCTGATCAAGATAAAGTTGCCGGTTAGTGACGCGAAAACATTGAACTTAATCTATGAGAACGGGTTGGTTATAAACAAAGTTTACGAGGGCGATTCTGTATCGATAGAGGCGGAAGTGCCGCTAAGAATCAAGGGTTTATTGGGTTTATAACGCTGACACTTTTTCAGTATTTCCGTAAATTCGCTTGACAAAAAAAACTTTTATGTTAGACTAAAACTTTAGCACTCTAGGGAATCGAGTGCTAACGAGATGAGAATCAAAGATGAGCGGATGGATTTATGTTAACTGACACCTACAAAAGAGAATCCGACGTATTGGATATGATTATAAGAACATACGTTGAGACGGCGGAGCCGGTTGGCTCGAGATTCGTAGCCAGACAACTCGGTTTTTCAAGCGCGACTATCCGCAATGTCATGGCGGATCTTGAAGAGGCGGGCCTTATTATGCATCCGCACACCTCCGCGGGAAGAATACCGACTGATAAAGGATATAGGTTATATATAGACTCGCTTATGCGAAAACGTACCGTAAGTGAGTCTATAGCCGGAACAATAAGACAGCAATATGAAGCAACCATCAGGTCGCTTGAGGATGTAATGGAGAGAACGAGCCGGCTAATATCAAGTTTGACAAATCAGGTAGGGGTGGCCCTATATCCAACAACCGGCAAGGTATATCTGGATGGGACGAGCCACATCATAGAGCAGCCGGAGTTTAAAGATCTCAAAAAATTATATGCCATAATCAAATATCTTGAAGAAAAGACCAACTTGCTGAACCTCTTGAGCGAAGAATCTTTTAACGACGGCCTCACGGTTCATATAGGCGATGAGAACCATCTGAGTTATCTGAAAGAATGCAGCGTAGTCACAAGAGGCTATAGATTGAGAGGCAAACCCGCGGGCAGGCTCGGAGTAATAGGGCCGAAGAGGATGGTGTATGAGAAGGTCATACCCACGATAGAATTACTGGGAGATATGGTGACCGGAATACTGGAAGAGTTAGATGGTTAAAGAGGAGAAAAATAACAATAATGCGGATGTAGGGGCAGAGGCCGGTTCTGACAATAAGACAAAGGAATCGCGGGATACCGTCACTCTCTCAAAGAGAGAATATGAGACGTTAAGACAGAAGTCCGAAGAGAGGGACGCGTTTTACGATAAGTACCTTAGGATACAGGCCGAATTCGAAAACGCTAGAAAGCGGCTTGAGAAAGAAAAAGCCGATTTCGCGAAGTTCGCGAATGAAACTTTTGTATTGGATTTTTTGCCTATAATAGATTCGCTCGAAATTTCTGAAAAACACATAAAGGAGGCGAAAGATTTTAAGGCGGTGCAGGAAGGCGTCGACATGATACATGCGCAGATTCAGAAATTTTTAAAAGAGATGGGCGTGGAAAAGGTGAAGACGATAGGAGAAAAGTTCGATCCTCACCTGCATGAGGCCGTTGAAACGGTAGAGGCAAATGAAATAGATGAAGGGCTGATTTTAGAAGAATGGAAGCCGGGATATACATTTAACGGAAGGCTATTGCGTCCCGCTTCGGTAAAAATTGTAAAACACGGAGGTTAATAATGGCAAAGGTGATAGGGATAGACTTAG
>MHFL01000009.1:5794-21679 GCA_001804165.1 Omnitrophica bacterium RIFCSPLOWO2_01_FULL_45_10
GAGGGCGCGGGCGTCGCGAGCGGGAAGGCATTTCCATCATTTGTCGCGTTCACTAAAGACGGTCAGAAACTTGTTGGCGAGCCCGCGAAAAGACAGGCATCCGTCAATCCGGAAGGGACGATATTCGCGGCGAAGAGGAAGATGGGCACAGATTTTAAATATAAGGTGTACGGCGAAGAATACACGCCCCAGCAGATATCGGCTTTCATCCTGGCGAAGATAAAACAGGATGCCGAAAGTTATCTCGGTGACAGGGTAGAAGAAGTCGTAATAACCTGTCCCGCTTATTTTAACGATAACCAGAGGCAGGCGACCAAAGATGCCGGTGAGATAGCCAGCCTGAAGGTGTTGAGGATAGTCAACGAGCCCACAGCCGCGTGTCTTGCGTACGGACTTGAAAAGGCCGGGAAAGAACTAAAGATACTGGTTTTTGACTTCGGAGGCGGAACACTTGATGTCACGATTATGGAAATGTGGAAAGAAGGCGGATTTAAAGTAATGGCGACAAACGGTGATACGCAGCTCGGCGGTACGGATATGGACAATGCCATGATCGATTATATAATGAAGGAGTTCAAGAAAGAGACCGGGATAGACCTGAAGAACGACAAGATGGCTATGCAGCGCGTCAGGGAAGCTGCCGAAAAAGCCAAGGTGGAGCTTTCGAGCACGATCACCACGGATATAAATCTACCGTTCATCACCGCGGACCAGACGGGCCCGAAACATCTTACTATGACATTGAACAGGGCCAAAATAGAGGAGCTCATATCTCCGATAATTGAGAAGTGCCGCGGCCCGCTTGAAAACGCAATGAAAGACGCGAAAGATGCATTTGCAAAGGAAGGTGTGAATTTTGAAGATAAGGGAATAGATAAAATAATCATGGTCGGAGGTCCTACAAGGATGCCAATCGTGCAAAAATTCCTAGAGGATTATTTCGGCAAAAAGATTGAGCGTGGAATTGACCCCATGGAATGCGTCGCGCTTGGAGCTGCTATACAGGGAGCGATAATCAAGGGTGATGTTAAAGAGGTGTTGTTACTCGATGTTACGCCGCTTTCGCTCGGTATAGAGACTTTGGGCGGCGTTTGCACACGCCTCATAGAGAGGAACACAACGGTTCCCACCAAGAAGAGTCAGATATTCTCCACAGCTGCCGATAATCAGACCGCAGTGACGATTAGGGTGCTGCAGGGCGAGCGCAAGATGGCGGAAGGCAATGTCGAGCTCGGAAGATTCGATCTCGTAGGGATCCCTCCGGCTCCGCGCGGAGTTCCGCAGATAGAGGTCACATTCGATATAGATGCCAACGGCATTGTCCATGTCAACGCCAAGGACCTCGGCACCGGCAAGGAGCAGTCGATAAAGATCTCCGCGCCGAAGAAGCTTTCCAAAGAAGAGATAGATAAGTTCGTAAAGGAGGCCGAGAAGTTCGCCCAGGAAGATGAGAAGAAGAGGGAAGAGGTGGACGTGCTGAATCAGGCCGACACTTTAGTCTACGCTACCGAAAAGTCGTTGAAGGAGTTTGGTGAAAAGGTTGGTCAGAGCGAGCGGGCCGACATCGAGAGCAGGATAAACGATCTTAAGCAGGCGATGAAGGATAAAAATATTGACGGCATAAAGCGCGGCATGGAAGAACTTACCAAGGTTTCGCACAAGTTGGCGGAAGAGATATATAAGCGCTCATCCGCGCAAGGGCCTAAATCAGGGCCGGATACACCGCAAAGGCCGAAGGAAGAGCCGGAAGGCGAAAAAAAATCATCCAAGGACAAAAAGGGCGAAGATATAATAGACGCGGATTTCACGGCAGAGGATGAGGGGAACGATAAGAAAAAATAAATGACGATGACTACCAAACGAGACTATTATGAGGTTCTCGGGTTAGGCAGAAACGCGACCACGGATGATGTAAAAAAGGCCTATCGGAATTTGGCTCTCAAATACCATCCTGACAGAGTTTCGACCGATAAGAAGAAGGAGGCCGAGGAAAGATTCAAGGAGGTATCAGAGGCCTATGAGGTTCTCATTGACGCGAATAAGAGAGCCAATTACGACCAATTCGGACATGCGGGCGTTGAAGGCGCGTTCAAACAGGGCGATTTTACCTGGCAGGACTTTCATCATTTTGACGACCTGAAAGACATATTCGGTGAGTTCGACTTAAGCGACCTTTTCAGGGGATTCGGCGTAGGCGGAAACATATTCGGCGATGTATTCGGGACCCAGAGCACTTCACGCCGCTCAGGCGCGAGGCGCGGTTCCGATTTAGAGTATAATTCAGAGATAGATTTTGAAGAGGCGGCGTTCGGGGCTGAGAAGACAATAACTATCCCCAGACACGAGAATTGCGAAGAGTGCGGCGGGACAGGCGCAAAGGCCGGCTCTAAAAAAGAACGGTGCCATAGTTGCGGAGGCCGGGGTCAAATAAGTTCATCGAACGGATTTTTCTCCATAGTCAGAACCTGTGACAGATGCGGCGGAGAGGGCAGCATAATAAAGACCCCATGCCCTCATTGCAGCGGCAGAGGGATAATCAGAGTTAAGCGCAGCATAAAAGTCAAGGTCCCTGCAGGCATAGATTCCGATATGCGGCTCAGGGTACAGGGCGAAGGCGAGGCGGGCGAAAGAGGAGGACGGCGCGGCGACCTTTACGTCCTTATAACTGTGCGGCCGCATGAGATATTTGAAAGGCATGATTTCGATATATTCTGCGAGGTGCCGATAAATTTTGTCACAGCTGTTTTTGGCGGCGAGATCGAGATTCCCGCGTTGGAATGCAAGATAAAGATGAAGATACCTCCCGGGACCCAGGGGGGCAGGATATTCAGACTGAAGGGTAAAGGCATTGCCCGGCTTCATGAGAGTAGCAGGGGGGATCAGTTGGTCAGGGTTCAGATAGATGTGCCTACGGATTTGACTCAGGAACAGAAGAAGATTCTCAGGGATTTCGCGGCTATTACAGGCGAAGAGTCCGGGCCCTTATCTAAGTCGTTTTTAGAGAAGATGAGGCGGATGTTTAAATAAACGTTAAATCGAGGTGAGCGATATGCCGACTTACGAATACGAATGCGAAGAATGCAGTAAACGGTTTGAGAAATTTCAGAGCATGACAGCGAAGCCGCTCAAGGCCTGTCCCGAATGCGGCGGCAGTGTGACGCGTCTTATAGGGAAGGGCTCAGGCATCATATTCAAAGGCACCGGTTTCTATCATACAGATTATAAAAATAAAAAAAATCAGGCCGCGAAAAATATTTGTCCCGATGCAAAGGGCGGTTCATGCGGCACTTGTCCTTTGACCGATAAAAAATAGGCAAGGAACGATATAATTGCCATCCATCAGGCCCTTCAAGGGTATCGTCTACAACGCTAAAAGATTCAAGGACCTATCGCGTCTTGTTTCCCCGCCTTATGACGTCATCTCAAAAATCATGCAGAATGAACTTTACCGAAAGAGCCCATATAATATCGTCAGACTCATACTCAGGAATTCAAAAAAAGAAAATAGCGTAAAAGAGAATAGATACGCGCGCGCCGCAGGCAATTTTAAATCCTGGATTAAAAAAAATATCCTCATCCAGGATAAGTCACCCGCGCTTTACATATATTCTCAAGAGTATACATACGGCCAGAAGAAAATAGAGCGCATAGGATTTATGGGCCGCATGAGTTTCAATGGCTCCGGGGAAAAGAAGTCGGTCCTTCCTCACGAGAATACTTTGATGCTTCCCAAGTTAGACAGGCTTAATTTACTGCGAGCGGTCCGGGCGAACCTTGAGCCGATATTCGTTTTGTATCAGGATGAAGGCCATAAAGTAGTGGACATTTTGAAAGAATTTCGCAGTGATGCAGCCCCCTTTATTGACACAGATTTTGAAAATGTCAGGCACCGGATGTGGCGGCTTCAAAATAGGCGCATTATAAGCAAGGTGGGAAGCGTCGTCGGCTCCAAAGAGATATTCATCGCGGACGGTCATCATCGATATGAATCATCAAGGACCTATTCTATCGAAATACAGGGGAAGCGCACACCCCAAAGATTGAAAAATTCTTCCAAATTTATAATGGCATATTTCGCCGAGTTCAATGACTATACTCTTACCATTTTACCTTCTCACCGTCTCATTAAAGACATCGGAATTTTGAAAAAACGCGATATAATATCGAAAATCGAGGCATTTTTTTATATAGAAAAAACATCCTACGAGGATGCGCCTATACTGAAACCGCGCGCTTCAAAGGAGTTATCCGTCTTCGGAATGTATCTGGGCAAAGGCGATTTCTATATTCTAAAATTAAAGGACCATGGAATCGTAGATCGGCTGATAAGAAATTATTCCGAAGAGTGGAGACGGCTTGATGTCGCCGTGTTGCATCTCCTTTTAATACAATACGTCTTGAGGATACGAGACGATGATGACAACGTTGAATTTATCAAGGACCAAGACGAAGCGGTGCGCCTCGTAGACTGCGGTAAATATAATATCGCCTTCATATTGAATCCAACAAGCCTAAGTCAAGTGGCGCGGATAGCCAAGTTGGGCGAGCGCATGCCGCGAAAAGCAACTTATTTTTATCCCAAGCCGCTGTCAGGTCTCGTGATAAACAAGTTAGATTAACGAAATACGAAAAATGTGCGGAATCTGCGGTTACATACATTTAGATAGAGCAAAACGCGTGTCACAGTATATTCTAAAGAATATGATGGATACGCTTGCCAATAGGGGACCCGACGATGAAGGTGCCTATCTTAAAGATAACGTCGCCTTAGGACACAGGAGACTCTCCATCATTGATTTGGAGAGCGGGCACCAGCCGATGGCGAACGAAGACGGCTCCATAATCATCGTATATAACGGTGAGGTCTATAATTTTTTGAGCCTCAAAGCGGAACTCACTAGAATAGGGCACAAGTTCAGGACGCATTCAGACACAGAGGTTATCATACATGCCTATGAGGAATACGGAGACGACTGCGTGAACCGTTTCAACGGCATGTTCGCCTTCGCTATATGGGATTCAAGAGCCAAACGGCTCTTTTTGGCTAGAGACAAGTTCGGTAAAAAGCCCCTTTATTACGCGGTCTTTGACAATCAGTTCATATTCGGCTCCGAACTGAAGGCAGTGCTCAAGCATCCGTCTAGCATAAGAGAAATCGACTTGATAGCCGTAAGCAAATATCTTTCATATGAATATGTGCCAACGCCTTTCTCCATATTTAAAGGCATAAAGAAATTGGAAGCGGGATCGAGCCTTTCCGTTTCTCTGGAAGGAGAGATTAAAACAGGGCGTTATTGGGATCTGAGCATAGGTCAAAAAAACTTCTTTAAAAATCCTAAGGACATCGAAGCGCGAATGCTTGAACTTTTAAAAGAATCGGTTAGGAAACGATTGGTAGCGGATGTTCCATTAGGCGTATTTCTGTCAGGCGGCATTGACTCTTCATCCGTTGTTTCGATGATGGCGGGATTGATGGACCCTAAAGAGATAAAGACTTTTTCGATAGGATTTAAAGAGAAGGCCTTTGATGAATCTGCAGACGCGAAAAAAGTCGCCGATTATTTCGGAACGGACCACCATGAAAAGATCCTAAACCCCCGGGCAATGCTGGATGTGTTGGAGAAGATATTGACTTTATTAGACGAACCATTCGCCGACTCTTCGATAATACCAACGTATCTGGTTTCAAATTTTACGCGCCAATACGTTAAGGTCGCTCTCGGCGGAGACGGAGGAGATGAGTTGTTTCTGGGATATCCCTCTTTCAGGGCGCAGAAACTTGACATCTATTTTGAGATGTTTCCGGCTCCGGTCAGAAAGGCCTCATTGTACTTTATGTCGAAAGTAACGCGCGGCTCTTCTAAGGATAGGGGATTGGGCTCCATGATGAGAAGGTTCTCGAGAGGGCTAAATTTTCCAAAGGACGTGCGACATCAGGTGTGGATAGGAACGTTCACGCCGGAGGACCAAAGAAAATTGTTTCTATCCAATAAAGAATTAGACTTTAGTCCTGATGCCGTCTACAGTTCAACTCAAGAATATTTTCAAAACTCAAGTTCTATTTCTCCGCTAGACAGGGCCATGTATATTCACATGAAGACATACATGACCGATGATATCCTGACAAAGGTTGATAGGGCAAGCATGGCAAACTCTCTTGAGGTGAGGGCTCCTTTTTTGGATGCCGACTTTGTTGAGTTCGTTGCCTCGGTTCCGAGCAATTTGAAATTAAGAAATTTCGATTCCAAATGGATTCTAAAACATGCGTTAAGAGATAAACTGCCTCGGGAGACGCTCCGCAAAGGTAAACAAGGTTTCGCGGTGCCTGTAGGCGAATGGCTAAAAGCCGATCTGCGCGGCCTTTTGCTCAGCGCGTTCGACAAGTCAAAGATCGAGCGGGAGGGAATATTCAATTACGGCCATGTGAGGAATTTGATAGACGGATTTCTCGAGAGCAAAGGGCCTACGACAAAAGAGATCTGGGCCCTATTCATGTTTGAAATGTGGTACGATAGATGGATGGCGAGAAGATGAACGAAGAAATGCTAGAAGCGATACAAAATGCGGTGATGGAGGGTGACAGGGACGGCGTAGTCAAATTGACTAAGTCATCACTCGAGGAAGGCATTGAGATAAAGCGAATTCTGGACGAAGGGCTCGTCGCGGCCATGGAGGTGGTCGGCGGCAGGTTCAAATGCAACTCGATATTCATACCGGAAGTGCTCATCTCCGCCAAGGCGATGCACGCCGGCATGGCGGTCCTGGAGCCGTACTTTGCAAAGTGCGGAATAGAGCCTATGGGGAACGTAGTTATAGGAACGGTAAAAGGCGACCTTCATGATATCGGTAAGAACATCGTAAGCATGATGCTGAAGGGCGCGTGCTTCAAGGTCAACGACTTCGGGATCGATGTGGGTATAGAAAAATTTGTAGGCGCAGTGAAGAATGATTCGCCGGATCTTATTGCGATGTCAGCGCTTCTTACGACATCGATGCATTCGATGAGGGACGTAATTAATGCGTTGAAAGATTCAGGGCTTCGTGATAAAGTTAAAATAATAGTCGGAGGCGCGCCCGTTACGCAGGATTTCGCCGACTCGATAGGCGCCGACGGCTATGCCAAAGACGCCCTTACGGCGGTAGATAAGGCGAAGGAACTGTGTGGTAAACCATAGGTTTAGTATATCGCATATCGTAAATCGTATATCGAAAAAAACAAAATACGGAATACGATGTACGAAGGACGAAGGACGATTTACGAACGACGAACGACGAAACGGATAGTCTGACTCAAAATGCCGCTTTTTCCAAGAAAACCAAAATATACCATAGTCAAGGTAGCGAAGAAAAGGGATATCCCTGATGATCTCTGGACGAGATGCGAGGAGTGCAGTGAGCTCATCTATAATAAGAAGATGGAGGAGAATCTCTTCGTTTGCCCGAAGTGCAATTTTCATTTTAAGCTTAGCGCGGACGAAAGGATAAAACAAATATTGGATGAGGGCAGTTTCAAGGAGATGGATAGCACGATGGAGTCGTTAGATCCGCTATCTTTCGAAGGCCCCAAGGGATACAAAGAAAAGTTAAAGATGGATCAGGAGATTACAAATTTAAAGGATGCCGTGCTTAGCGGAGACGGCATGATAGATGGTAAGAGTCTAATCTTCGCCGTCACCGATTCCAGGTTCATAATGGGCTCGATGGGTTCCGTTGTTGGTGAGAGGATAACAAGGGCGATAGAACGCTCAACAGCCAAACGCCTGCCGCTTATAATAGTTTCCGGCTCGGGCGGCGGAGCGAGGATGTATGAAGGGATGTATAGTCTTATGCAGGTGGCGAAAACTTCTGCCGCTTTGAGCCGCCATAATAAAGCAGGAAGTCTATTTATTTCGGTATTAACGAATCCTACAATGGCAGGCATCATGGCAAGTTTCGCGTCATTAGGCGATATCATAGTGGCTGAGCCGAAGGCCTTGATCGGGTTTACAGGGCCGCGAGTGATAGAGCAGACTATAAGACAGAAACTCCCCCACGGATTTCAAAGGTCCGAATTCCTGCTAAGCCACGGACTCATAGATATGATTGTGCACAGGAAGAATCTCAAAGAGATGCTTTCGAAACTTTTGGACTGTTTTTCGAGATGATTATGAAAAAGGGCCGAATAATGATGGCCGGGTTTTTTCTCATCACGGTCATAGCCAGTATAACCTATTTTATATTTTTTTATAGGATTACAGAAAAACAATACGATAAGGCGATGACATATTTCGTCTCGCGCAGCATCACAAAAGATCTGCGCGGTTTTGACGAAAAGATCATTACCATAAGGGATTTTGTTCATTATAATGTCCGTCCCGTCACGAATTATCCTAACCGCCTTGATACTATCGCAATCGATAAATTACTCTCAGGCGTAGGATTTTGCGATCAGCAATCCCGGGTCTTTATGCAGTTGGCCCACAACGTCGGGATAACATCGCGACTTTTGTTCCTGAAGCCAAAGTCCGGACCATCGCCTCATTCTGTCGCTGAGGCTCTTGAGCCGGATGGCAGGTGGATAATAGTCGACGTCGCATATAATCTGGACCTTGTCAATGCGGAAGGTAAGTTTGCAAGTCAGGAGGATATCAGGAAAGACTTAAATATAGTTAAGAATAACGAAAAGGTGCTATTAAGGACGCCATTTGAGAAACGGTTGGAAGATAACACGTATCTATCGATATACGGGAATGAACCAGTCTATATAGTGACAAAAAATAAGACCAAATTCGACCCATTGAGAAGGGTTCCTCTTTCATGGATTAGACCTTTTGTAAGTTTCATTCAGAACAAATATCTCGAGCAAATTCACTCTATCATAAATGACCCGTATGAATTCAAAATATTAAAGGCCCGCGGATATCATCTTTTAGGTTATTATGATAGGGGCGACAGCATGTATGCTGAGATAATCGGTAATTCCAGAGATTTAATGGTGAAGCGAAAAGCCCAATATTATTATTGCGTTTCGCTTAAAGACCAGAAGAGATATAAAGATTCTTATGATTACATTACATCTATAATAGAGAAGGACAAAGAGAACCCATATCGCGAATATTTATACGGCACAAAGGCGAATCTCTTAAAAAAGATGGGAAGGCTGAACGAGGCAAAAGAAGATTTGGCTCGGATACAATATTCATTAGACGCGATGTAGTCCTTATGTTAAAATAATAAGGGGCAAATTATGGCACAAGTAAGTTTAAAGGATGTATCTAAGGTATTCGGTGGCAATGTCTGGGCCGTCAAGAAGGTCAATCTGGGCGTTGAGAATAAGGAGTTCGTTGTCCTTGTTGGGCCATCGGGCTGCGGGAAGTCGACCACATTAAGGATAATAGCAGGACTCGAAGAGGCCACAGACGGCGATGTCTACATCGGAAATCAATTGGTCAATGACGTTCCTCCAAAGGATAGAAATATCGCCATGGTATTTCAGAATTACGCGCTCTACCCGCATATGACCGTTTATGATAACATGGCATTCGGCCTTAAATTGAGAAAGTACCCCAAGCAGGAGATAGATACCAGAGTCAGGGAAGCCGCAAGCATTCTTGGTATAGAAACGCTTCTTCGCAGGAAACCGAGGGAATTGTCAGGCGGCCAGCGGCAAAGGGTGGCCGTGGGACGGGCAATAGTCAGAAAAACGCTCGTTTTTCTATTCGATGAGCCGCTATCGAAGCTGGACGCGAAGATGAGGGTCCAGATGCGCGTAGAGATAAAGAAACTGCATACGAGGCTCCAGACCACTATGATTTACGTGACGCACGATCAGACCGAAGCCATGACGATGGGGGATAGGATAGTTGTTATGAAAGACGGCATTATTCAGCAGATCGCGGACCCCCTCACTCTCTACGATAAGCCGGTTAATAGGTTCGTAGCCGGATTCATCGGCAGCCCTCCCATGAACTTCGTGAACGGCAATATAGTAAGAAAGAACGGGAAATTATATTTTAACCAGGGACATTTTCAAGTGAAGATAATAGATGCCATGATACAACTATTGGCGCCATATGTAGATAAAGAGATTATATTTGGAGTAAGGCCCGAAGATATATATGACAAACTGTTTGTTACAGATGCCCCGCCCGAGAACACTATTAAAGCGACATGCGAGGTCATAGAGCCGATGGGGTCGGAAGTATATCTATATCTCAACACAGGAGCGAATTCTTTAGTTGCGAGGGTTGGCGGACATGATAAGCCCATCGTCAATCAGGACATAGATTTGGTATTAGATATGGCAAAGGCGCATTTTTTCAATAAAGACACCGATGAGACGATTATTTAACCCAAATTTTTCCTTTATAAAAATTTGGGATTAATAATTAGGGACGGCATCCCTCGACAGGCTCGGGATGCCGTGTCTTGAGTGAAATCGAAGGACGGCATGGCTCCTTCCCGCGATAAGTTCATCTCGATATTTATCTCCCTAGCTCTAATAATAATTCCCACGCATATTTTGTTATCCCTCATATCGAAGCAGCAAATAAGTCCGTCTGATGCGCTCCGTTTGTATGGGGCTGCAATCGCGGCGCTAAATATAGCCATCCTTTTCGCATGGTATGCCCAAGGCACCGCCGGCGGAATTTTAGCA
This sequence comes from Omnitrophica bacterium RIFCSPLOWO2_01_FULL_45_10, assembly GCA_001804165.1. Classification (GTDB taxonomy): domain Bacteria; phylum Omnitrophota; class Gorgyraeia; order 2-01-FULL-45-10; family 2-01-FULL-45-10; genus 2-01-FULL-45-10-A. The sequence goes on from MHFL01000009.1 coordinate 16,431, forward strand.
AGCGCTATAGCGGTAGTCGCGGCGCTTTGGTTGGTCCTGAAGATGGCCCATCATTACGGGTCCCTTCTTTTAATTGCCACTTTTTTTCCTACAAATCTTCTGGGATATATTTGCTCGAAAACGAAAGAATCGTTGATCAGCCAACGAAGTCTAAATTTGGAAAAACTGGAAGAAAGCATAAATCTATTGTCAGAGTCCATAGGCGTGAGGAAAAAAGAAGCGGTTTCTCTAGGAGAGAAATTGCGGAGGTACGCTGTCTTAAAGGAAGCGGCAGAAAGTTTATCCACAACTCTCTTATTAAATGAAGTGACTAGGCCGGTCATAGAGAAGACACCTACGGTAATCGGCAAATCAGGCAGGGTACTTATTTTTTTGGTTGATATGGAGAGCCAGGAATTGATGCTGTCCGCCTCTTCCGATAATTTGAGGATATTAGCAAAGAAAGGCGATATTTATGACCTGTGGGCCTTAAGGCATAGAAGATCTCTGATAGCAAATGATATAACGAAGGATTTCAGATTTCCTTCCGTAGAAATAGAAAAAACGCAGGAATTTTTCAGGTCTTTGATAATCGCGCCTCTCGTAAGCGAGCACAAGACAATAGGTCTATTGAGGATGGACAGCATGTATGAAGGCCAATTTACACAGGATGACCTGCGCCTATTGGATATAATATCGGGATTGGCCGCAACGGCGATCCAGAACACCCGGCTTTACTCGAGGACGCAGGAACTTGCGATAAGGGACGGTCTCACGGGGCTTCTGGTGCGCAGATATTTTTTAAGCCGCTTCCAGGAAGAGGTGCATAGAGCCGCAAGGTCAAAGGCGCCCCTCACCCTAATTTTTTTGGATATCGACCATTACAAATCGTTCAATGACAGATTCGGCCATGCGGCAGGCGATTTGGTACTGAAGCATTTGGCGCGGATCATATCTTCTATGACAAAAGAGGGTGATATCCCGGGAAGGTACGGGGGTGAGGAGATAGCGTTATTGAACATAGGGATGGGAAAGCCTCAAGCGAGTAATTTCGCGGAAGCGCTTCGTAGACGTGTAAAGAAGGAGCCATTCATATTGAGAAGGCAGAGGCACAATATTACCATTTCTATAGGGCTTTCTAATTATCCGGACGATGCCGTTAGCGTGGAAGACCTTATAAGGATTGCGGACGAGCGGCTGTACAAGGCAAAGGAAGACGGGAGAGATAGAGTTTGTTCAGGTTGAGGATCGCATACGGAGTTTGCGCCATAGTGTTGGCGGTTTTTTTCACGATAGCATATCAGGCGTATGGAATATCACGCCTCTATTTTGAACCTGCTCTCATAGTTATGTGCGGCCTTTTTTTTGCCTTTCTAACGTATAAAAAATCATTAGATGCCGCGCTTTCGGATTGGGACACGAGGCTCAAGGACAAGAAGGCGGCCGAATCCGAAAAGATTAAGGGACTTGATGAGTTGAAGGCCTTTGTGAAGCAAGCAACGGAAAAAGAGATGGCTCTAGTGAAGCTTTACGAAGCGACTAAGGGTATGTCAGCGAGCCTCAAATTTGATGATATTTTCAACTTATTCGGCGTATTTCTTAAAGAAAGTTTCAGATTTAGAAAGTGCGGGCTTTTCATTTTGAGGGGCCCTGACGATGATCTACATATTGAAAAAAGATACGAGGTGTGGGGTATTGGAGAAGAACCCAAATCTGAGGCAGATTTAGATTATGACAAGATAATCCGTCTTTACATGCAGTATAAGAGAGAAATTTATTTTGTTAGAGAGAATGACCCTTCTATTTTCGACGATCTGAAAGTGGGCCCGGAAGTACGGTCCATAATGTTTTTCCCTTTATCGAGTGAAAAAAAGGTCGTCGGTATCCTATCGGTAGAAAACTTTTTAAGTGAAGAGGTGGATAGATTCTCAGTACTGGCAACGCAGTTCGCGCTGGAGATAAGGAAGGTGCTTCTATATGAAACGATAGAAGAACTGGCCATAACGGATGGGCTCACCTCTCTTTACGTCAGGAGATATTTCTTCGAAAGATTGAACGAGGAATTGAACAGGTCAAAAAGGTATAAATTCAAATTCGCCTGCCTCATGATCGATATAGACGATTTTAAAAAAACCAACGATTCTTATGGTCATTTGGTGGGCGACGCAATACTGAGGGCTTTAGGCCGTATCATTAAGGAGAGCGTAAGAGAGATAGATATTGCGGCTAGGTACGGCGGAGAGGAGTTTTCTCTTATTCTGCCTGAGACTCCGAGTGAGAGCGCGATGCTCGTTGCCGAGAGGATAAGGAAGAAGGTTGAGGAAAAGGTGTTCAGGGTGTATGACGAGAAGATCAAAACTACCATATCGATCGGCGTCTCGGTTTATCCCGAAGACGCGCTTAAAGGAAAAGACTTGGTTGGGTGCGCGGACAAGGCGCTGTATGCGGCGAAGGCAGCGGGTAAAAATGTTGTGCGATATTACAAAAGTATAGTATAATAAAGTTTTAAATGGTGGGAGGTGCAATGAAATGAAACTGTTCATCGATACGGCTAATATAGATGAGATAAAGGAGGCGAATGCTCTCGGTATAATTGACGGAGTGACTACAAATCCATCTCTTATCGCGAAAGAAGGTAGAGATTTTATTACTGTAGTCAAAGAGATATGCTCCATAGTTGACGGGCCGATAAGCGCGGAGGCAGTGAGCTCGAAATCGGATGAGATAATAAAAGAGGCGCGTAATTTAACAAAAGTACACAAGAATATAGTTGTGAAGATACCGATAACAGCGGAAGGATTAAAGGCTACCAAAGTTTTGTCAAGGGAAGGCGTCAAGACCAATTTGACTTTATGTTTTTCTCCGACTCAGGCGCTTCTCGCCGCCAAGGCAGGAGCCACTTATGTGAGTCCGTTTATAGGTCGGCTTGACGATATAAGCGAGGTAGGGATAGATTTGATACGGGATATAAAGGCAATATTCACAAATTACGGCATTAAGACGCAAATAATCGTGGCGAGCATAAGAAATTCGGTCCACGTGCTTGAGGCCGCCAAGATAGGCGCGGATATAGCCACGGTTCCTTATAATGTATTGAAGGCCTTACTCAAACACCCGCTTACTGACATTGGAATAGATAGATTCCTAAAGGATTGGCAGAGTGTTTCCAGGAAATAGACAAAGTCCTTATACTTCGAAAATTTTTAAAACTTTTATCCTAACACTTATTTTCTATACGCTATACGCTTCCGCCTTTGGCGGATCCGCCAATCTTTGTGGCGGAATACGTTATACGCTATACGCAGAAGAGCCGCCGTCGAAAGAGCCAATCGTCGTCAACGGTGACGAAGTAGAATATTTCCACGAGAAGAAGGTAGTCGTCGGCAGGGGGAACGTCTCCATTACGTATAAAGACGTCATCCTGACCTGCGACAAGATAGAAGTTTATTTAGACACAAAAAACGCGGTTTGCGAAGGAAATGTCAAAATAACCCAAAAGGGCGCCTATTTTACCGGCGAAAGGATTGAATATAATTTTGAATCCAAAACAGGCCGCACTCTTAGCGCATACGTAAATTATAACCCCTTCTATGGCAGGGCCCAGGAGATAGCCAAGCTTGGCGATAAAGAAGCCGTTCTCAATAGAGGCTATGTAACGACCTGCGATCTTGAGAAGCCTCACTACAGGGTTCAATCCAGACAAATCAGGATATATTTTGACGATAGAGTGACCGCGAAGCATGTCCTGTTCTTCATCGGCAATGTCCCTATCTTATACATCCCTTATTATGTCCAGCCCCTGAAGCAGAAAAAAACCCATATGACAGTCATTCCTGGAGAGAGCAGGGATTGGGGTTATTATGTATTGACCGCGTACAGATATTACATAAACGACGATAATTCGGGCGATCTGCTTTTAGATTACAGGACCAAAAAGGGGTTAGGAGAAGGCATCAACCATTATTACGATACCAAGTCGGTTGGCAAGGGATCTGTGAAGTTTTATTATACGAACGAAAATGACGACCTGGCATACGAGAAAGCAGTAGAGGAGCGTTCCAGATACCGTTTTCAGGTCAGGCATCGCTGGGACATGGGGGAAGACAAGGATACGGTTGGCATATTCGAATTAAACAAGGTGAGCGACAAAGACGGCATAAAGGATTACTTCTATAAGGAATATGAGGAGCAGGGAGCTATCGATAATTATATTTCGGTGATAACCGCTAAAGAAGATTACACCGCTGAATTTTTGTTGAGGAAGCGTTTTGATAAATTCTTTAACGTGGTCCAACGCCTGCCTGAGTTTAAAATAAATATTCAGAATTATAATTTTAAAGGCACCCATCTTTATTATGCCTCCGAGATGAGCGGCGTATATTTGAATGAGACCTTCGAGAAACAAGTGCCTAGCGAGAAAGATATCAAGGTGGTCCGTTTTGACGCCTACAATCAACTGTCCTACGCCCAAAGACTTTTTGGGTCTCTAAGCGTCACGCCTTATGCAGGGACGCGTCAGACATATTATTCGCGCAACAAGTGGGGCGAGACGAATCTTATCAGAGGGATATTCAGGGCGGGCGTTGATAATTCGGTAAAGTTTTACAGGATATATGATGTTATGACCGATTTTCTCAGCCTTGATATAAATAAGTTAAGACACATAATTACTCCAACGGCAAATTACTCCTACACTCATCAGCCGACTATTTCGCCGGATAATCTGAATCAGTTTGACTCAATAGATTCCATCGATACCGCGAACGGCATTACCCTTTCCCTGGAAAATAAATTGCAGACCAAAAGGCCGTACGGCAACATGATGAAATCCGTCGATTTAGCCACTCTCATCATTAGTTCACAATACGACTTCAGGCTAAAAGATGACTTAACGAGTTATAAGTCTCAGAAATTCAAGAGCGTAGATTTTAGGCTGGAACTCGTGCCGTATCCGTGGCTTTATACGCTCGCGAAGATGACGGTCAATACAAAAAAATATCTGATAGAGTCGGAGAGTGTGGACCTGGTGGCTCAAAGGGGAGACAAATTCTCTTTGGGCTTAGGCCATAGATATGAGAACGCCGAAAGCGGTAAGTCAAACTTGTTGACATTGGACGCGACTTATAAGATAAATGATAAGTGGAAGGCACGCGCATATGAAAGATTCGATGTGCATAAAAGTTCAATAGAGGAGCAGGAATATACGATATATAGAGACCTGCATTGCTGGCTGGCGGAATTGACATACAATATTAAACGAGACACCAGCG
>MHFL01000009.1:21692-24790 GCA_001804165.1 Omnitrophica bacterium RIFCSPLOWO2_01_FULL_45_10
TAAACGAGACACCAGCGATCGAACCATCTGGCTTGTATTCAGATTGAAGGCGTTTCCGGAGACGCCGGTGGGCTTCAAACGCACCTATTCCCGTCCCAGTTTCGGCTCAACAGGCGGTTCCCAATCATTAGGATATTAATTAGTCCGATCATTGTTTTTTGCTTTATGTTGTGGAAATAATATGCTATAATCAGCCCTTTTAAGAGGAGATAAGAATCGTGAATATTTGTATAATCGGGTCCGGATATGTAGGCCTTGTGACAGGAGCATGTTTCGCCGACCTCGGGAATAAGGTTATTTGTATAGATAATGACGAAAATAAGGTCGGTAAACTGCAAAAAGGGATAATGCCCATTTACGAGCCGGGCTTGGACGAATTGGTTAAACGTAATAAAAGGGAGAAAAGAATTTATTTCAGTTCCAATTTAAAAAGTGGAGTAAAAAAATCCGATGTTATATTTATCGCTGTAGGCACCCCTTCTAAAGATAATGGGGAAGCGGACCTGACATACGTCGAGCACGTTGCCAAAGGCATCGCCATATCAATGCCTTCCTACCGGCTCATAGTGGAAAAATCTACCGTACCCGTCAACACGGGTGAGTGGGTGTCTCATACAATAAGAGTATTCAACAAACGCGGCATCAAATTCGACGTTGCCTCTAATCCGGAATTTTTAAGAGAGGGTTCAGCCATCAAAGATTTCATGCATCCCGATAGGATTGTGCTGGGAGTCGAATCGAGAAGAGCGCGGGATATACTCGTTGAGTTGTATAAGCCCCTCGGCTCTACGATGGTCGTAACCGACATAAAATCGGCGGAACTGATAAAGCATGCCTCTAATTCATTTCTCGCGACGAAGATTTCTTTCATAAACGCCGTTTCGGATATATGCGACAGGGTCGGAGCCGATGTCGAATGCGTCGCTAAAGGTATGGGCCTCGATAAGAGGATAGGAAGGGAATTTCTGGACGCAGGTCTTGGGTACGGCGGCTCATGCCTTCCGAAAGATATATCGGCTTTCATAAATTTAGCGGAAAAGGCGGGCTATGATTTCGGCATCTTGAAAGAGGTGCAAAAAGTGAACCATGGCCAAAAGATGATATTGCTTAAGAAGATAGAGGCTTTACTATGGAATATATCCAAGAAGACTATAGGGGTGCTGGGTCTATCTTTTAAGCCCGATACAGACGACGTTAGGGACGCGCCTTCACTCGATATGATTTCGATTCTAGAGAAAGAGGGCGCGAAGATAAAGGTATACGATCCGGCGGCTATGGCTAAAGTAAAACAGGCGATAAAAGGCAGGGTTGAATTTTGCAAAGACGCCTATGAGACGGCGAAAGAGAGCGACTGTTTACTGGTAATTACAGAATGGAACGAATTTAAAGAGTTGGATTTTAAGCGTATAAAGAAATTGATGAGGCAGCCGGTGATAGTTGACGGCAGAAACATCTATGACCCCGCGGAGATGAAGAAGTTGGGTTTTAGATACGCGGGAATAGGTAGAGGATAGGAAGATGGCAACCTCATGATAGACGGCGTCAAAGTCAAAAAACTAAAAGTTATCCCGGATGAGCGCGGAAGGCTGATGGAAATCCTCAGGCGCGACGATGACATTTTTAAAAGGTTCGGCCAGGTGTATATGACGACAGCAAAGCCGGGCGTAGTGAAGGCATGGCATTATCACAAGAAACAAGATGATAACTTTACGTGCGTGCACGGAAAGATGAAACTTGCCCTTTATGACGCAAGAAAAAACTCACCCACCTATAAAGAAGTGAATGAATTTGTTGTCAGTCTTGACGAGCCTATGCTGATAACTATACCGAAGTTTGTATATCACGGATTTAAATGCGTAAGCGACGAGGAGGCGATAGTTATAAATACTCCCACTTATTCATATAATTACAAAAAACCCGATGAGTTTAGAATAGACGCGTTCGATAACGACATTCCATACGATTGGGGGAAATAGAATATGGGATTAAAGGGCGTAATTTTGGCAGGCGGGCTTGGTAAGAGATTGTTCCCCCTGACTAAAATCACCAACAAGCATCTCTTACCCATTTATTGTAAGCCGATGATATATTATCCGCTCCAGACCCTTGTAGATGCCGGCATAAAAGATATATTGATAGTGACAGGCGGACGGCATGCAGGCGAGTTTTTACGTCTTTTGGGAAACGGCGCGGAATTCGGCCTGAAGCACATAAATTATACCTATCAGGAGGGTGAGGGAGGTATAGCGGAGGCATTGCGTTTAGCGGAACATTTTGCGGATAATGATAGGATAGTCGTCATCTTGGGCGATAATATAATAGAGAAGGATATAAAGGGACCGGTCGAGGAATTTAAAAAACAGCCCAAGGGTGCTAAAATTTTAATAAAGAAGGTGGAAGATCCCGAACGTTTCGGAGTGGTCGCCTTGCGAAAAAATAGGATAGTCGCGATAGAAGAGAAACCAAAAAGGCCGAAATCCGATTATATCGTTACAGGGATATATTTATATGATAACCAGGTATTCGATATTATAAAGGCGCTCAAACCTTCAAGACGCGGCGAGCTCGAAATAACGGACGTGAATAACGCGTATCTGAAGAAAGGCGAACTTACCTACAGCATCCTTGACGGTTGGTGGACAGATTCCGGGACGTTCGATTCGCTATTGAAGGCGAGCAATCTGGTAGCGAAGAGCGAGGCAAAGAGAGCTAACTGCATATGAAGCGACTGCTCGTTACAGGCGGGGCTGGTTTCATCGGCTCCAATTTTATCAGGCATATCCTCAATAAATACAGCGATTATTCAGTAACAAATATGGACAAACTGACATATTGCGGAAATACGGATAATCTTAAGGATGTTGAGAGAAGAGCGAATTATAAATTCATAAAAGGAGATATTGCCGACGAGAGACTCGTTAATAGGCTCATGAAAAATACGGATATAATCGTTCACTTCGCGGCTGAAAGCCATGTCGACAGATCAATCAAGGATCCAAACTGCTTTATCAAAACGAATGTCTTCGGCACACATGTCTTGTTGGAGGCGGCTAAAAGGAGCGGCGTTAAAAAATTTTTGCATATAAGTACAGATGAGG
>MHFL01000009.1:24809-26532 GCA_001804165.1 Omnitrophica bacterium RIFCSPLOWO2_01_FULL_45_10
CCTATTCTGCGAGTAAGGCGTCGGCAGACATGCTCGCCAGGTCATATTTTATAACATACGGAGTCCCGGTCATAATAACACGCAGTTCCAACAATTTCGGGCCGTATCAATATCCGGAAAAGGTCATACCGCTTTTCATAACAAATATATTGACGAATAAGAAAGTTCCTCTATACGCGGACGGCATGAATGTAAGGGACTGGTTATTCGTGTGTGATAACTGCGAAGCCGTAGATACTATTATGCATAAAGGTAAAATCGGAGAGACATACAATATCGGCGGCGGCAGTGAGATCACGAATTTGGAGCTCACGCGCGCCATCTTATCATTTCTCGGTAAGGACGGCAGTTTTATAAAGTTCGTCACGGATAGACCCGGTCATGATAAGCGTTACGCATTAAATATATCAAAGGTTAAATCTCTCGGCTGGAGGCCTAAGCACGACTTCAAAACCAGTCTTCGTTTGACCATTGAATGGTACAAAAAAAATCGAGCCTGGTGGGAAAAACTGATAAAATGCCGAAAAGATATAAGGTATTAATCACCGGTTCTAATGGGATGCTTGGGACAGATCTTTGGCAGGAATTGAATGGGGATTATGAGATTCTGGGATTGGACATTTCAGGGTCAAGGGTCAAGGGTCAAGGGTCAAGGGTAAATGTAGTAGATATAACAGATAAAGATAAAATACGTAGTCTGATTTATAAAATAAAACCCGATATCGTCTTACACACAGCGGCATGGACGGATGTTGATGGCTGCGAATTAAATAGAGAAAAGGCATACGAGATAAACTATGGCGGAACCGAGAATATTGCCAGGGCATGTAAAGACGCCGATGCCGATTTAATTTACATAAGCACTGATTTTGTCTTCGATGGCAAGAAGAAAAGTCCATATAAAGAAACGGACTTGCCAAATCCTCTTAATGTATATGCCCAAACAAAGCTTAAAGGAGAAGAGGCGGTAAAAAATTTAGTTAAAAAATATTTCATACTTCGGACAAGCTGGCTATATGGAAGCAATGGTAAGAACTTCGTAGATACGATATTACAGATAGCTGAGAAGAAAAAGGTATTAAAGGTTGTTGACGACCAGATCGGTTCTCCGACCTATGCTAAAGATTTAGCTAAGGCGATCCATCTATTGTTAGACAAGGCATTTGTGCGGAGCGCAGAGCGCGGAGTGCGGAGTTACGGAGTGTATCACGTAACTAATGATGGAAGCGTTTCATGGTATGAATATGCGAAAGAGATTTTAAAATTGTCCGGTTCGAAAACAAAAGTCATTCCGATATCATCGGAAGAATTGAATCGGCCGGCAAAACGGCCGGCAATGTCGGTATTGGATAATTCAAAATTCAAAAAATTTTGTGATTACAGAATGCGGAGTTGGAAAGATGCGCTTAGAGAATATTTAATAGAGGGAAAGCAATCTCTAAATTAAAGGAATAAAATATGTTAAAAGAATTAAAAAATAAAATTCTGAAGAGAAAGGCAAAGGTAGGCATTATAGGGCTGGGATACGTGGGTCTGCCTCTCGCCGTTACGTTTGCGAAGGAGGGATTTAAAACTTTCGGCATAGATATCGATAAGGATAGGATCGAGAGATTAAAGAGAGGCGAATCGTATATATTAGATGTGCCTCGGCACGATATCGCTGAGGTAAAGAGAAGCAAAACCTTTTCAGCAACTACCGATTTTAGCGTAATCAAAGAATTGG
>MHFL01000009.1:26557-32077 GCA_001804165.1 Omnitrophica bacterium RIFCSPLOWO2_01_FULL_45_10
AGTCTCGGCAGTCGAGAATATCAAAAGATACATGAAGCGCGGACAGATTATTGTATTGGAATCAACAACATATCCCGGCACGACAGAAGAGGTCATGCTCCCGATATTGGAATCTACGGGCTTAAGGGAAGGAAAGGATTTTTATCTTGGATTTTCTCCGGAGAGAATAGACCCCGGGAATGAGAAGTATAAAACAGAGAACACCCCAAAGATCATAGGCGGCATATCGAAAGATTCGACGGATATCGCTAAAGTTTTATATGAGCAGGTGATAGAGAATGTCGTCCCCGTATCGTCGAGCAAGGTCGCGGAGATGGTGAAATTATTGGAGAATACCTTTAGAATAGTAAACATCGGCCTCGTGAACGAGATAATGCTCATGTGTGATAAACTAAGGATAAACGTATGGGAAGTCATAGATGCCGCGAAGACCAAACCATACGGCTTTATGCCATTCTATCCCGGGCCGGGCGTAGGCGGCCACTGTATTCCAATAGATCCCATATATCTTTCCTGGAAGGCGAGGGGGCATGGATTCGAGGCGCGCTTTATAGATTTGGCGTCGCATGTTAATTCGCAGATGCCGCACTATGTGATCGATAAGATAATAAGCGGATTGAATAAGCATAAAAAGCCGCTGAAGGGCTCCGAAGTCTTAATCGTAGGCGTTGCTTATAAAAAAGATGTCAAGGATTTACGCGAATCGCCTGCCCTGGAGATAATAAATATATTAATGGAAAAGGGCGCCCGGATCTCTTATTACGATCCATACCTGCCATATCTTAAGATGAACGACATCGATCTGAAATGTATTAAATTTGTCAAAAATTCATTTAACAAGGCGGATTGCGTTGTAATAACGACCGATCACTCGAATGTTGATTACGGGTTCATCGTGAGTAACTCAAAATTGATAATCGATACTCGAAACGTGTTGAAAGATATAATTGACAGGAAGAGGATAGTAAGACTGTAGAAACCAATCTGCGCACAAATGTAGGGCACCCTTAAGGGTGCCCTACATAAAGTTTTTAGGCAAAACGGAGACTGATATGCCACTGTACTTAGTCACAGGCGGGGCAGGATTCATCGGCTCGAATATTGTCGAGGAATTAGTGAGGCGAGGCGAGAAGGTGAGAGTCCTCGATAATTTCATCACAGGCAAGAGAGAGAATATCGAGCCGTTTTTGGATAGAATAGAACTCATCGAAGGGGATATAAGAGACAAGAACGCCTTGAACGAGGCCTTAAAAGGCGTAGATTTCGTCCTACATCAGGCGGCTCTACGGTCTGTCGCCAAATCGGTTGAGGACCCATTCTCAACTAATGATGTGAATATTTTCGGAACGCTCAACCTTTTAGTCGCCGCCAAAGAGCATAAGGTTAAGAGGGTGGTCTACGCATCATCTAGTTCTGTATACGGCGACACAAAGAAGTTCCCTCAAAAAGAGACCGATCTTACGAAACCGATCTCACCCTACGGCGTCTCAAAACTGGCGGCGGAAAATTACTGCGTTACTTTTGCCAAGACGTTTGGTTTGGAGACCGTGTCTTTAAGATATTTCAACGTCTTCGGCCCAAGGCAGAATCCCGAATCCAAATATTCTGCTGTCATTCCGATTTTCATTTTTAAGATGCTAAAAGGGGAAGCGCCAGTTGTTGAATGGGATGGAAAGCAATCCCGTGATTTCACTTATGTCGCGAATGTTGTAAAAGCAAATCTTAAAGCCTGCATCGTGCCGGGTATATCAGGCGAGGTCTTTAATATCGCCTGCGGCTCCACTACATCTGTTATTGATATTGTAAATATACTTAATAAGACGCTGAAGACAAATATAAGGCCGGAATATGCTCCTAAGCGGCCTGGTGATGTTCGTAAATCCTACGCTGATATTCAGAAAATGAAGCGCATCTTGGCGATAGATAAGATTATCCAGTTCAAAATAGGAATTCATCACACCGCACGATGGTTCATAGAAGATAGATAAGAATATGCAATACGATTTGTCTCTGAACATATTTACTCGGTTTCACAAACTGGATGTAAAAAAAATAATTATTTTAGCGCTGCTTTCTAGATTAATATTCGCGTGTATATATGATGTTTTTGTATCAATAACGGGTAGCGATATTTTATTGCCTGACAGCGCATTCTATGCCACCATTGGCCGTTACATGTCGCTTTTTCTAAGCGGCTATGATAAATATTCCATACCTGTACATGCGTTGCCGAAAGAACCGACGGAGCGCGCCCTTTTTTTGGATCTGTTGTCGAAAGATAATAAAGAATTTTTTCAATCAAAAAACGAAGGGATCATATTTTATTACATTGTGAGTATTTTATATGTAATTTTTGGTCCTTCCGTTATAGTTATCAGGATTTTTAATATCTGCATAAGTGTGTTGAGCACATATCTCATCTATAAGATAACTGATAAGAATTTCGGAGAACTCGCGGCAAAGATGTTCCTGGTGGTAGGCCTATTATTGCCCTCTCAAGTCATTTATTCTATAACATTATCAAGGGATATCTTAAGAGTATTCGCGGTTTATTTGATATTGTGGGTCCTTTATGGCAGAAAATAGGATAAAAATAATCTTGATGGCAGTATTGTATATTTTAATATTCTGGCTGGGGTTTCGTTTGGGGGAATTTTGTAATAGTAAGCAGCCTGCGCAAATCGTATTACCATATTCCGATCGCCCTGTGCTTCCGACACCGGGGACGTATTATATTGTGGAAACGAGTACTCATAAGACTCATCCCTCAGTAGAAATACATGAAGTATTTTCTGACCACGTACTTATAAAATTTTTAACAGATAAGAATTTAAGGCCTCTTTTGAAATTAAAAAACATAAAGATTTATTCGCATATCGGTGAAAGAATATACTAGGATATATCCCACGAAAACCACGCGCTATATTTTACTATATATTGGCATAGGTGTGATTGCGTTTAGTTTTTTGCTTTCATCGGGATTATTTTCTGATTTCTTAGCAAGCAGTTTTAAAAAAATTGAGTCAGGGATACTGTATATCGCATCCTATCATCTTAATATATTTAACACATACCCGGCCGCAAGGCGAACCTTTATTTTTCAGGAGACCGGATATACAGAATTGTTTAATAGAGGCCTGGTCCCGATAGCATTTTTTAATTTGATACTAAATGGCATGTTGAATATTCTGTTTCAGCCTTTGATGTTGTGCATTTTTACACCGCAGGTTATTTTGAATTTTATTTTATTTCCATTTTTCCTATACGGAGTTTTCGTGCATTTCAGGAGGATACCCATAATGATATTTTTTTTCCTGGCATACGGCATTTATATTGGAATATCTGATTCTGTCTTGGAGGCGCTTATAAGACATAGAATGCCGTGCGACATGATCTATCTGTCAATAGGGATAGCGGGCATGTTAAGATGGTTTGAGAGATATGGTATACGCTGAAAAAATAAAAAAAATTATATTGTTAGTGTCGGTTTACACACTAATATTCTGGGTGGGGTTTCGTTTAGGCGAAATCTATAATAGAAGCAGTAAGAGACCGGCTCCTAGACCTGCCCCGAGAATATTTTATATTGTCGAACGGCATGCTGACGCGACTCATTCTTGGGTTGACATAAATTCAGCAGGTGTCGATCATATGTTTATTAAATTTTTCTTGAATAAAGATTTGAGACCTCTTTTAAAATATAAAAATATAAAAATTTATTCTTCCAGAGGCGTCCGGATATATTAGGCACAGCAAGCCATGGGCAAGATAGGCATTAAATTTAAGATTTTTTTGACAGTCCTTTTAGTGTATCTATTTTATATCGCGCCAGAATATCTTACGGCAAATACTACACGCTACATCATTTTGACGAAGTCGATAGTCGAAGATAAGGTTTTTTATATAGATAAATATCACGAATTAACACGAGACAAAGGTTTTTACGAGGGGCGTTGTTATATAGGCGCTGCGCCCGGTTTAAGTTTTATGGCTATCCCTCTCTACCTTATTGTAAGGCCTTTAGTTGTCAGCTTGCCGGCAGCCGTTTACCAAGATTTAGGATTTAATATTTTGAATATATTCTGTACATTATTTTTGTCTATCTTGCCCGGCGCGGCGATCTCCGTTTTATTATATGGCATCTTGCAGCAATTTGACCTCAAGAAGAAAGAACGGTTATTAATAGTATTCACATCGGCATTTGGCACAATACTATTTTATTATTCCACAAGATTTACGGCGCATTCGGCTGGCGCTTTTTTGCTATTCAGCGGTTTTTACATATTGTTAAAAGACAAATCTTCTCCGAGCAAGAGATATTTGCTGTTTTTCGCCGGTCTTTGTTTAGGTCTGGCAGTGCTCGTTGAATATACGCTGATTATAGGATCGGTTTTATGTCTGATCTACTCCATCTTTAATTTTAAGAAACAAACGGCCTCAAAATATCTCTTTCTGGTCAGCGGTTTAGTTTTGCCCGCATTTATTTATATGTATTACCATTATAAATGTTTTGAAAATCCGTTTGCTCTCGGTACAGCATACAGCGAGATGATAGGGCCTGTGCCGCTGGTTGTCCCATCGCCTAAAATTATATTTGAGCTTCTTTTCGGTTTTTATAGAGGTATCTTTACATACATGCCTATTCTACTTTTATCCATTTATGGAATTATTATTTTTTTCAGGCATCCCAAAAAAGAACATTTGTCCGAAATGGCCTTTGTCATCCTTTTTTTCTCATTCATCTTCCTTACAATAGCGGTATTCGCGAGTAAATTATGGCCGTGGGGCGGGGATTTTGGTCCAAGGTTTTTCGTATGCGTCATTCCCTTCTTGATGATTCCGATCGCTTTTGCCTGCAGGGCGATTGAGTACAAGATGATTTTCGGCATCGCGGCGATATCGATATTTATAAATTGGTGCGGGGTCCAATATGGCGACGCCGACAGCGCGCTTACAAATATTGGACTTTTTCTTTTTGGAGGGCTGAATTCTAATATAGCTGAATGGTCCTATAAATTGGTGAATACGTATATTCGAAAACTAAACGTTATAACACATTTCTCGCCGTTTGCAGGATTCATCGTTCTCGTTGCTCTCATATATTTAATATGGAGAAGCGAGATCGACGACACAATGCGAGCGCAGTTCTCTGGAGAGTGAATACGATAACCGGCAGATAGATAACGATTAGACAGAGGTTATTTTACATGCGAAAGAAGATATTTCTTATAACAGGCGGAGCGGGTTTCATAGGGTCGCATTTATGCTATTATCTATTAGAAAATGGATTTTTTGTAATCTGTATCGATAATCTTATTACGGGTTCAGTTGATAATATTAGAGGGCTTCTGAAAAGCAAAGATTTCAGATTTATGAAGCACGACGTCACGAAATATATACGAGTAAAAGACGGCATTGACTACGTTTTGCATTTTGCGTCACCGGCAAGCCCGGTAGATTATTTGAGATATCCAATCAAGACGCTTAAAGTTGGTTCATTGGGAACCCACAACGCGTTGG
>MHFL01000009.1:32097-34246 GCA_001804165.1 Omnitrophica bacterium RIFCSPLOWO2_01_FULL_45_10
GGCGTTTACGATGAGGCAAAACGTTTCTCTGAGGCCATCACGATGGCATACCATAGAGTCCATAGCATCGACACGAAGATAGTGCGCATTTTCAACACTTATGGCGAGAGGATGCGGACGCATGACGGTCGGGCTATACCCAATTTCATCGATCAGGCATTGAGAGGATTGCCCATAACCGTTTACGGCACCGGTGCTCAGACGAGGAGTTTTTGCTACATAACCGATTTGGTAAATGGTATTCATAGATTGCTCAGTTCCGATATTCATTCTCCCGTAAATATAGGAAATCCTCGTGAAGTATCAATCCTGGAACTGGCGCGCCTCGTAATAAAACTTACAAAAAGCAAAAGTATAATAGTCTTTAAAAAATTGCCTGTGGATGATCCAAAGGTTAGAAGGCCTGATATAGGTTTGGCGAGGCGTAAACTGAACTGGAATCCCAAGGTGCCTTTAGAGCAAGGGCTTTTACGAACAATAGATTATTTTAATAATAGAAAGATATAATTTCCTCTTGAAATGAAGATACCGATGTTAGATTTAAAAAAGCAGTATAGTCAATTTAGGCGCGAAGCCGTCAAAAGGATGAAGAGATTAATGGGCGATCAGGATTTCATTCTCGGGAAAGAAGTGGAATTGCTCGAAGAAAGAATCGCGAGATATTGCGGCACCAAATATGCCGTAGGAGTAGCCTCCGGCACAGATGCGCTGCTCATCTCCTTAAAGGCGCTGCATATAGGGAATGGCGATGAGATTATAACTACGCCGTTTACCTTTATGGCGACTGCCGAGGCGATCGTCTTGGCTGGCGCAAGGCCCGTCTTCGTGGATATAGATAGAGATACATATGGTATAGATACGTCATTGATCGAGCGGGCTATAACTTCAAAGACGAAGGCCATCATGCCGGTTCATCTTTATGGTCTATGTGTTGATATGGACCCCATTTTAAAAATCGCGGCCAGATACGGATTAAAGGTAATCGAGGATGCCGCGCAGGCCATAGGCTCGGAATACAAAGGACGAAGAGCCGGCTCCTTAGGCGATACAGGAGCGATAAGTTTTTATCCAAGCAAAAATTTAGGCGCCTTCGGAGACGGTGGGATGGTTGTTACAAACGATAAAAAGATATACGATAGGGCGAGATTGTTGAGAGTTCATGGGATGGCCAAGGCATATCTTCACGTTACGATAGGATATAATAGCCGATTAGACAATTTACAGGCAGGGATCTTAAACATAAAATTAAAATATTTGGATAAATGGATCGAGGCAAGAATGCGGAACGCGGCGTTTTTCAATAAAAGATTAAACGCCCTTCCCTTGAAGCTGCCGCTTGTTCCTACGGGATACAAGCATTCATATCATCTCTACGTCCTGCGCAGTAGTTTCAAAGACAGAATAGAAGACCATCTCGCCAAAAATGGGATAGAGACAAGGACATACTATCCTCTTCCCCTGCATCTGCAGAGATGCTTTAAATACCTCGGGTATAATAAAGGAACATTTCCCGAAGCTGAGAAGGCCTCGGAGGAAACATTTTCCATTCCCATATATCCGGAATTGTCCGCTCTGCAGAAAGGGCATATCGTGAGAAAAACCATTCAATTTTTTAATAGTATTTAGATGAACGATTCAAAACGAATCGCCATACTCTTAAATCCAAGAAGTATGAGGGGCGTGGGGGAAGATTACGCGCCTCCAATGGGGCTTCTCATGGCTTCAATAAATCTATATAATAAATTCGAGATGGTAATAATAGACCAGAGAACCGATCCCGATTGGAAAACCAAACTCTTAAATCTGCTCAAAAAACATCCGCTTTGTCTTGGCGTTACGTCGTTAACGGGCAAGCAGATTGAAGGCGCGCTCTTAGCGTCAGAGATGTCCAAGGCGAATGGATGCCGCGTAGTATGGGGCGGTGTCCACGCAAGCCTTCTGCCAGAGCAGACCCTTGCGCATCCATGCGTGGATTACGTTGTAGCAGGCGAAGGAGAGGAATCTTTTGCGGAACTAGTCCAGGCCTTTGCGGCCAATGCGCCCTCTAAAGATATCCGCGGCGTATGGAGTAAAGTCGGCGGCCAGGCAGTATTTGGAGGGTCGAGACAATTCGTAAATCTTGATAAACTGCCTCCCATTCCTTATCATC
>MHFL01000010.1:0-3517 GCA_001804165.1 Omnitrophica bacterium RIFCSPLOWO2_01_FULL_45_10
GAGTTCTCAGGCGCTCTTCGCGAGGGTCGGCGGCGGGATATTTACCAAGGCGGCGGACGTTGGCGCGGACCTCGTGGGAAAGGTTGAGGCCGGCATACCTGAAGATGACCCGCGCAATCCCGCTGTAATAGCGGACAATGTCGGCGATAATGTCGGTGATGTGGCAGGGATGGGAGCAGACCTATACGAATCTTATGTCGGCTCGATCGTAGCGACGATGGCGCTGGGAGTTGCCGCGTTTGGGCGATTGGGTTTGAGTTTAAATTCCATAACAATACCGATGGTCATGGCCGCTGTCGGAGTCGTCTCCTCGATAATAGGGACATTTTTCGTCCAAACAGAAGAGAAGGCCGAACAAGGGGCATTGTTAGCGGCATTAAGGCGCGGCGTGTTTTCGAGTTCCATAATGGTGGCGATTGCTTCTTATTTTGTAGTCAAATACAATTTAGGGTCGCAGTATATAGGAATATATTATGCTGTGCTTTCAGGATTGATAGGAGGCGTGTTGATAGGCCTTTCGACAGAGTTTTTTACGTCCAGTAAATATAGACCTACGCGGGCGATAGCAGAGGCATCACTCACCGGCCCTGCGACAGTAATAATCAGCGGCATGTCTGTCGGGATGTTATCCACGTCTATTCCGGTCGTAGTAGTCGCGATGGCTATTCTCGCAAGTTACTATTTGTCAGGCGGCGCGGCAGATCCCAACATGGGCCTTTACGGTGTCGCCATCTCGGCTGTCGGAATGTTATCCACGCTGGGTATAACTCTTGCTACTGACGCCTATGGCCCGGTCGCGGACAATGCGGGCGGCAATGCCGAAATGACACATCAACCAAAAGAGATAAGACAGAGGACAGACGCTCTGGACGCGCTGGGCAATACGACGGCTGCGACCGGCAAAGGTTTCGCGATAGGCAGCGCGGCGCTGACCGCGCTCGCTTTAATAGCCGCATATCGCGACCAAATCCACATATTGGGCGGTAAAATAGATTTATCATTAATGAATCCCAAGACATTGATAGGCCTCTTCATCGGAGGCATGCTTCCCTTCGTATTCTGCTCTATGACCATGAAGGCCGTCGGAAGGGCGGCCGGTTCTATTGTTGAGGAAGTTAGGAGGCAATTTAAAGAGATTCCCGGAATTATGCAAGGCACCGCGAAGCCGGATTATGCGCGGTGTGTCAATATTGTTACTAAGGCCGCGCAGAAGGAGATGATAATTCCTTCGCTTATGGCAATAATAATGCCGGTTCTCATGGGAATTTTAGCCGGCATCGATAGCGTGTCAGGCATGTTGACAGGCGCTGTTGTGTCAGGATTCGTGCTTGCCATCATGATGGCGAATTCAGGCGGCGCATGGGATAACGCGAAAAAATATATCGAAGAGGGGAACTATGGAGGCAAGGGCTCGCCGGCCCACAAGGCGAGCGTCGTCGGCGACACTGTCGGCGATCCGTTCAAGGATACCTCAGGGCCCAGCCTCAATATTTTGATAAAGTTAATGTCAATGGTCTCAATCGTCTTCGCGTCCTTCATCATTCACAACACCTTAATGAAATGACCAAGTTCAACCCTAAGGGGCGTATTTTCTGTGGTATTTCTTGCGGGGTATTTTTTATCGGCAGCACTTGTAAATCATAGTTATAAATCAATTGACAATACCATAAGTATATGATTTAATCTACATCAGACGCTAAATAAAACAAGGGAAGAGACGATGCCTTGTTTACATAATAAGTTTTATGCAAGGTTTGTGCTAATGGCTGTAAGTTTGCTTACAGCCATTTTTATTTGTCTACCTTTAGCCTCTGCTGAAGTACGCATCCCAGAATCAGGATTCCCTTCTTACAAGCTTAATAACTCCCAATATATCTCTCAGTCTGTACCTTTAGCTATGCAACCAGGACAAATTTATAAAGTTTCACTTACTTTTAAGAATACGGGTAAAACTCCTTGGACCTATCCTAATTATTTATTAATTTCTCAGAATCCTCCGGCAAATAATATATGGTCTGTAAGAATGGTAAGACTATTCCCCTTCAAGCCAGTCAAGACCGGCCAAACCACCACCTTTACCTTTGAAGTAAAGGCTCCTTTAAAAAATGGCCATTACGACTTCCAATGGCAGATGTTTAGTAGCAAGGGTGGTTTTTTCGGTCAGAAATCCACCAATCTGCTTATAAACGTAAACTCTCCGCCGGCAATAGAGCCGCTTGGCGATAAATCAACCTTTGAGCATAAGCCATTACAATTTGACGTTGTGGCTCAAGACAATGACAACGACACCTTAACCTATTCAGCCTCTAACCTGCCACCAGGGGCTACCTTCGATAGTTCAACCCACACCTTTAATTGGAATCCCCAGCACGGGCAAAAAGGCACCTATACCGATATTCATTTTGAAGTCTCAGATGGTGTTGCTACTGCTTCTCAGAATATCGCCATGGCAGTCCTAAAAACCGTCATCTTCGGCACCATCTATGAGAAAGACGAGTCAGGTCAAACCGTTCCATCAGAAGGGGCAAGTATTGATATTATGGATATATACCGCACCCAAATAATAGCCTCAGGTATTACTGATTCTACGGGTCATTTTGATGTCTTTTACGAAACTTGGGCTGACGGGACCTATATTATCAGAGCCAGTAAACCTGGTTACAGAACTTATGAGGGTGCTGCCACCTTAAGGGGCAACTCGATGATGCCGTTTTCTGTAACTTTGGTTGAGAGCACACCGCCTAATCCACCCCAGGGTTTAACCGCCACCCCAGGTGATACAATAGTTGATTTAAGCTGGGCAGCCAACACAGAATCAGATTTAGCTGGATATAATCTTTATCGTTCAACCGATGCTGGTACTTACAGCAAAGTAAACCTTGCTTTAATCACTTCCCTTTCTTATCAAGATTCTTCTTTGATTAACGGCCAAACTTATTACTATAAATTAACCGCGCAAGATACAGTTGGTAATGAAAGTAATTACTCTGATGTAGTTACTACCAAACCTACCAATGTTATTATCTACAATGTCTACGATTCACCTGAGCTCTTCAGCCCTAATGACGATGGAATGTATGACTCCACTACCATCTACGGCTCTATCACTGCTAATGCTAACTGGACTATCACTATCAAAGACTCATCTGACGCAATCAAGCGCACCTATCAAGGCACAGGTTTAAGTATCGCTCAATCCTGGGATGGAAAGGACTCATCAATCAATGTCGTTCCAGATGGCACCTACACCTATGTAATAGAGGCAGTTGATCCAATTACCGGCTCAACTGCAGTGCCTGTCTCAGGCCAAGTCAGTGTGGATAATACCTTACCCGCTTGCTCTATCACTGAGCCGCTCTCAGGCGCTACCTTATCCAGCACCGTAGCCATCAAAGGAATTGCTGATGATGCTAACTTTAATTGGGCAGTATTATACTATGGTCAAGGCAGCTCACCCGAGAGTTGGAATTGGGTAGGCGGCTTTGGTAGAGTCGGACCTAATCCAGATCTCTTGCTT
>MHFL01000010.1:3541-4188 GCA_001804165.1 Omnitrophica bacterium RIFCSPLOWO2_01_FULL_45_10
ATGTACTAAGATTAGAAGCCTATGATTTGGCAGGAAACTTAAGTAGGGTAGATCTGCCTGTAACTATTCAAAATACTGGGCCGGATATCTCTAGTCTCACAGTTAGCCCCAGCCCTTTTACTCCTGATGGCTTAGATGATGATATCGCCAATGATATAACTGATATCACATTCAAACTCTCAGAGTACGGCTTTACTACTGTAGAGGTTTTTAACAGCAGTTCTGTCTTAGTCAGCACCCTCCATAGTGGTGTTTTGTATCCGGCTCCTCCTAATAATATGCAGCTCAAGTTACAATGGAACGGGAGAGGTGATGATGGAATTTTAGTAAGGAATGGCGAATATAAAGTAGTGGTCTCAACTGGCGGCGGCTCAAAGCAAGCCCATTCATTTGTGATTGTTAATGACCGACCCATTTTTAATAATTATAGTGTTACTCCTAACACATTTAGCCCGGATGGAGATGGAGTGGATGATACAACCACCCTTACTTTTAGCCTATCAGAAAGTTCTCTTGCCACAGTCGAGGTTTATAATTCTTCAAATTCGCTCATAAAAACTCTGGCGGAGAATGTTCCAATAACTTATGGGACAATATATAATTATATGTGGGATGGAAAAGACAACGCTAACCAGATAGCTCCACAA
>MHFL01000010.1:4238-17287 GCA_001804165.1 Omnitrophica bacterium RIFCSPLOWO2_01_FULL_45_10
AAACCCTTTAAAGATGGATATATTTTTGATATACATCTCTGACATCAAGATTTCTCAAGATAGTTTCAATCCACACGTTGGCCAGACCACTCAAATTCTTTATGAACTAAAGAACGATGCTAAATTAAGTATAAAGATTTACAATGATATAGGAGGACTGGTAAGAAATCTCATTGACAATCAGTTAAGGAGCCCTGGCGAACAAAGCGAGGCCTGGGATGGCAAGGATAATAATGGTAATATCTTACCCGACGGAAACTATTACTTTGTCCTTGAAGATAGTATGAGCGGCACGCCAGAGGTTATTTATGACCCTCAAGAGACAGGTGGTCAAGACATCTCTCACAGCATTGTCTTCTCCGCCGCTAACTTTAACACACTTAAGAATCAGCCATCTCTACTTACCTATAATCTACCCCGGCCCGCAAAGATTAATATTAAGGTAAGAATAAACAGGTACGAAGGGCCAGCCATCCGGGTAATAAAATACCAAGAGCCGACTGGCTCAGGCGAGCGCCAGACTATCTGGGATGGTAGAGATGAGATTGGCGAAATTGTCCCTTATAGGCAATATACTTTAGCAACCTGGGGTTATACCTTAAGAGATAACTCCATTGTTATTGTGGGGGGAAGGCCGTCTATCTCAGAGACTCAAGCTGCACCTATTAAATTTAATCCTATCTTCAATCCTTATACAACTACCCAACAAAATTCAACCACTATCTCTTTTAGTCTTTCAGACGATGCCAAGATTGTCTTAGATATATATAATTCTAACAATGTTTTGGTCCGTCGATTGTTAGATAATGTACTAAAATCGAAAGGGACAAATACGGTTGTCTGGGACGGAAAAAATAATAAGGGGAAAATCTTATCCTATGGTTTTTATCGTATTGAGCTCCAGGCAGAAAAAGGCGGCAACTATTCTGATATAGTTACCGCGCATACGGAGGTGATTTATTAGGGACTGTCCCTAAATTAAAGGAGTTCTATAAATGAGGTTAATTAATTTTAAAATATCGGCTTTAATCGTGTGCTTGCTCTTTGTATATTTAACAGAAGCATTTGCTGGTAGTTCGATCTCTATTTCCTTAGTCTATCCACAAAAAACCAATGCTCCAAAGAGAGAGCTAAATCGGATTGAAGGCCCCCCCGTAGTTACAGGAGATGTTTCAGTAAAGGTAGTGGGCATAAGGCCTGAGCAGTTAAGAAACCCCAATCTTTATGTAGAATATTTTCTTGATGACAATTTAGTCTATTCAACCGAAGATAAAAAAAAGATTGGCCAGGATAGATTGAAGTCCTTAGGATTTATCTTAAATACGCGCTCATCTCCTGATGGGCTACATACCTTGGTTGCTAACCTGTGGGATAAAGATGGTCCATCGGCTATTGGGATGAGGAAAATTATTATTCAAAACGAGCAAAAAAATGAAGATTAAAAAGACCTTAATTTTTAGACTTCTATCTATATTCATACTCATTGCGTTTATCTGCGAGTCATCTTTAATTAGCTCCACTGCCTATGCAGAAGTTCCTTGTTGGAATGACGGCTATATCGACTATGCTTATGGCGGCGACCCTTCATTAGGCGGAGGCCCAAACCCTCGAGGGTCCCAAAATGCTGGCGACCCTGTAAATGTAGCTACTGGTAATTACGCTTATGAGAACACGGATTTTACTATACCTTCTCGAGGAGATCCCATTGAATTTAACCGTTTTTACAATAGCCAGGATGGTTATGACGGTCCTTTAGGAATCGGCTGGAGCCATAATTACAATATCTTTCTTGTGGAGGTTGTTGGTGGCTCAGGAGAAAATTATGTGATTCGGCGTAACCCAGAGGGCGATAAGGACGAATTCAGGCAAAACCCTGACGGGACTTACAGCGCACCTCAAGGCGTCTTTGATACACTTACCAAGGAAGGCCAAAACTATGTTATTATCACCAAACACGGCACGAGCTATCGCTTCAATTCCACAGGTTACCTTACCTCCATTACAGACCGAAATCAAAATCAGATTATCCTAACTTACGATTCTGAAACTGGCGTTTTAACTAAAGTCGCGGATGCCTTAGGCAGATTCATATTATTTGAATATAACTCTGGGCAAAAGCTCTCCAAAATAATAGATTTCACCGGAAGGACATGGCGCTATGTGTATGCCAATGGTGATTTAATCTCTGTTACTATACCTTCCACCACTGAATTTCCTTTTGGCACCACTACCACTTATACCCATAACGAGCATAACCTTTCATCCATCACTGATGCCAAGGGAAATACTTACTTGAGTATCACCTATGACTCCGTGGATAGGGTAGATACTATGACCCAGGGAATGTATTCCTACGATTTTAATTATTCCCCCGGTTTCACCACAGTTTATGACCGTAGAGGCAACTGGACTGACTATGCCTTAAATGCAGATGGCACCACTAATAAGATGACCCAGAGCCTAACCCATGAAACAAGTTATACGTATAATTCCGCTAAATTGATTACCAAGATTGTATATCCCAAAGGAAACTCTATTGAATATATCTATGATAATAAAGGTAATCGTTTAGAGATACGGCGTAAACCCAATGCAGGCTCTAACCAAGCCGATATAGTTACTACCTTTACCTATGAGCCCAAATATAACTTTATTAAAACCTTAACTGATCCAAAGGGCTATACCGTGACCTGCTACTATGACTATGAGGAAGCCATCTTAGGCGACTTAAATCAGGATGGAATAACTACCCAAGCTCAAGGAAATTTAGTTAAGATAGCCGAGCCTCAAGTTGCAGAAGGAACTCCCGAGGCCAAATTCACCTACAATAGTGTTGGTCAAATAGAAAAGGTTATAGATTCAGATGGCAGCGCAACTAAATATGAATATTATCCTCTAAATAGTTATCTTCATAAAGTCATCCAAGACCTTGGCGGCCTTAACTTTGTCAGTGAGATGACCTATGATTTAGTGGGCAATGCGAAAACTATTAAAGACCCTAAAGGAAACACCACTACCTTTGAATATGATAGCCACAATAACCGCACCAAGACCGTCTCAGCCGCCCCTTTTAACTACATCACCACATACAAATACGATGCCAATGACAACTTGGTCCAAGAGGATAGACAAACAGATAACCCGGGCAACCCTTGGCAGTCTACCTATTATACCTATGATAGCTTAGATAAACTCCAAACCATAAGAGATGATTTAGGAAACACTACCGCCTACTCCTATGATGCCAATGATAACCTTGCTTCTATTAAAGACGCAGAATTAAACTCTAACCTCTATGAATACGACGAGAGAAATCTTCTCTCTAAGGTAACCGATGCTGAAGGAAATACCGCCGAATATACTTACGGTAGGAATCGGAACCTCGAGGAGATAAAAGACGCCAAAGGGAATACCACCACCTACACCTATGATGACCTTGACCGGCTGATTAAGATTACTTATGCAGATAACTCTACAGAGGAATATACCTATGATGCCAATTACAACCTCACCTACAAAATAGACCCCAAGCGCCAAATCTTTTACTACGAATATGACTCACTTAACCGAATGACTCAAAAGGGTCTCTTCCCGAAAGGGTCTAATCCTGAGAGTGAGGTAACTTATGTCTATGATTTAGGCTCAAAGCTCACCTCAGTTAGTGACTCTACTGGCACCGCTACCTACGCCTATGACAACTCGAACCGTCTCACCCAGGTAACCTATCCTGGCCCTAAATCTGTATCCTATGAATACGATGCCAATTCTAACCGCAAAAAACTCACCTATCCCGACTCAAGTTATATCACCTATGAATACGACTCTCTCGACCGTCCAACTGCGATTAAGAATGAGTCAGGTAATTCTATATCTTCCTATAGCCATGATGCGCTCTTTCGCAGAACTCAAGCCAACTACGCCAATAATACGCAAGCCCTCTATCAATACGATGCTGTAGACCGCATGACCAAACTTACTAACCAACTAACAAATCAGCCAACTAACAAAATATCTGAATTTGTCTATACCTACGATAAAATATATAACCGCGAATCTATGACCACCCTCTCTGGCATCCACAACTACACCTATGATAAAATCTATCAACTAAAGACTGTAGACTATCCTTCTGGCTATACTTTTCCTGACACTACCTTTAACTATGATGCTGCGGGTAACCGTATATCAAGTGTAAATGGCGGCACTACTAATTACACCGCTAACTCCCTCAACCAATACACCCAAGTAGGCGGCGCTACCTACGCCTATGACTCCAATGGCAACCTTACATCTGACGGTACCTTTACCTATACCTATGACTATGAGAACCGGCTGACTTCTGCCACCAAGACCGGCACCACTGCCACCTACAAGTACAATACTTTTGGCAGAAGGATAGAGAAGACCGTTAATGGTATAACTACCAGATTCCTCTATGACGGAGAGCATATTATTGCTGAGTATGATACCCAAGGAAACCTAAAAACCAAATACATCTATGGCCCAGCAGTAGATGAGCCAATCAAAGGACTGTCCCCAACGGGGACTGTCCCTGAATGGTATTATCATTACGACGGTCTCGGCTCAGTTACCAATCTCACTGATTCCTCTGGCACAGTCCTTGAGTCCTACTCCTATGATGCCTATGGAAGACCTCAAATTGGCTCAAGTCTTGGCAACAGATTTATGTTCACAGGAAGGGAGTTCGACGAGGAGACAGGGCTTTACTACTACAGGGCAAGGCATTATTCACCTGTAATCGGAAGGTTTTTAGAGAGGGACCCGCTGGGATATATCGATGATAATATCAATCTTTATACTTACGTTGGTAACAATCCTTTGAATTGGGTAGATCCGTATGGTTGGTCCAAAAGGAATAGGGATTTGTTAGATGCCGCATCAGACTTCTGCGCTGGATGGGGAGACGGACTTACATATGGGGGTACCGGATTGGTTCGAGAACTGTTTGGCTACGATTACATAGTTGATAAAGATTCTGGTTCGTATTTAACTGGCCAAGTGGTAGCTGTCGTACACAGTGCTGCGATGGGCAAGGCAGTACCAACTGCCGGAGCTAAAGCACCAGGAAAAGTGTTTTCTCATTGGATTCCCGACCGCACACTCAAGAAGTTTGGTTTGGAAAATTCACGTTTGGGAAAATCGATTCTTAATGGCAATTATGTAACGCCTGCGCGCCATTATTATCACGACCCACATGCAGTAATGAAGGGCTGGACACATGTGAACAATCCTAAATTGCGTCAAGTTCCTAAATGGAATCCAGTACGTCGGCAGTTTGATAGAATTCCAAATGTGTATAAGAAGGGCGCTGCCTATGGTGCAGCCGGTAAGACCGAGTACGATATACTTGATAGCTGTGAAGAAGAAGAATAGAAGTAGTTACAGGAGCGCAAATAAAAATAGGGACAGACACCAATTTTAATTTCAGAAACGAGTAATAGGGCTTCACGAAACTCGGATAGGCGGGGTTTTCTAACCCCGCATCACAATGAGGTAAAGAATGCCGAGATTAAAACACATTCATCTTGAAGGATATCCTTATTTTATTACCACAACAACAAGGGAAAATATAAAGGTTTTTTCAGAGCAGAAATGGGCCGATAGCCTTTTATCTTGTCTATATTATGGGAGAGAAAATAACTGGTATCTTCTGCTCTCGTTCGTAATAATGCCAGAACATCTACATCTGGTTGTAGTGCCGCAAAGTAAGAATATCTCACAGATAATGAAGGCTATAAAGGGCTATTCAGCAAGACTGATAAATTCATATAGTCAAGACAAAGGGTCTCTTTGGCAAGAGGGTTTTTATGATTACATTCTAGATAGCGAAGAGAAACTTTTGACAAAGATTAAATACATTGAAGAAAATCCTGTTAGGGCAGGATTAGTTTCCGAAGCGGAATTTTATCGTTATTCATCTGCACACAAACAAAATTCAGTAGATTTAGAGATATATTTAAATAAAAGAAATGCGGGACAAGAATGTCCCGCCTATCCAGTGCAGGGATAGTAAGTTTTTCACCTCCACCCCCATAAAAATGGGTGAATTTAGCATTTTACCGACGAGAAGTGCAGTTGTAATATTAAGAGTTATAAGCGGTTACGTATGTGGAGGTGAAATCAAAATATGTGCGCTCGTAACATACTCTAAATAAAGATGTTATGAGTTTCGTGAAGGGCACAAATGAGTAAAAAAAGGAGACGAACATGAACCAAAAGTGTGACGCTAAGAGATTGATTCCACGAGTAGCGCTAATTGGAGTGGTTGTGTTGACCCTGCTCTTGGGGCTGCCCCAGAAGGCTTTTGCCCCGATAGATGCAATCGTTACAAGGGTTACGCCGACGGAAACTGCGCTTGCGGCGGAGGCGTACCTAGGACAGCTTATACCATTTATGCGTATAACCGAGAGAATTAAGTAGTGGTTTAGATCGGACCGCATTTACAACAGTCAGGTGCTTATCACGATTACGAATACGCCCGCCAGAAATAAATCTAAATGTCCTTGACTTTAAATGCGACGAATGATACTATTAAAAATAATTCAAGGAGGGAATAATATATGAAGAAATTTGGTATTATCTTTTTGATTGCGATTTTTGCGGCGGGCTTAAGCGGCTGTGCGCTCAATTTTTATAAGGGTAAGCCGGAACAGGAAAAGCAGATTAGACGGTTAACCAGCGAAGTAGAGGAACTCGAAGCGGCCAAGAGGATGCTGGAGGATCGCCTGGCCAGAGAGATAAGAGATAAAGAGGTCTTACTCCAATCCACGGAGCGAGGCCTTGTCATAACGATGGCAAATGATATCCTTTTCGATTCCGGCAAGGCAAAACTCAAATCGAAGTCGCATCCAATGTTAAAGAAGATCGCGTCCGTCCTTAACGAGGCGCTTACGGATAGGAATATCGGCGTAGAAGGCCATACGGATGACGTCCCTATTAAATATTCCGGATGGAAGTCGAACTGGGAACTTTCGACGGCGCGGGCCACGAGCGTCCTGCATTACTTAATAGATGAATGCGGTTTAGATCCAAGGAGAATGTCTGCCATTGGATACGGCGAATTCAGGCCCGTCGATGCCAACGACACTCGCGAGGGCCGCGCAAGAAATCGCAGGGTAGAGATAATCGTCCTGCCGAAAGAATTGACGAAGAAATCCTACGAGGAAACGCAGTCAAAGGTATCCGAAAAGGCGAGGACAGAAGAAGAGTCCAGGATAAAAGAAGAGCCGGTTAAGTGAGACAATAATTGTCGAAAAGCGCCACGAAGATAAGGAACGAATCAATGGGGGACGTCTAAAGTTCCCCATTGTTGTTTAAAAAGTCTATGAATAACCCAAGCAACATGCCTCATCACGTCGCGATAATAATGGACGGAAACGGAAGATGGGCGACTCAAAGGGGTTTGCCTAAGATTGCCGGCCATCGTCAGGGAGTAAAAACCGTACAGGATGTGACTAAGGCGGCCATGGAGATGGGGATAAAGGTATTGACATTATATGCCTTCTCTACGGAAAATTGGAAACGGCCCAGAAGAGAGGTTGATGCGCTATTCGGATTGCTCGAAATATATCTCGAAAGAGAAGCGGATAAGTTAAATAAAAACAACATTCGGCTTTCGGTGATTGGCAGGATAAAAGAACTCCCCGCTTTGGTTCAAGAGAAACTGAGAAGAGTCTCGGAGTCCACTAAGAATAATACCGGCCTAATTTTGAATTTAGCGCTGAATTACGGCGGCAGGGCGGAGATAGTTGACGCCTCGCGCAAGATAGCGCAGGATGTATCAGGGGAAAGAATCGCTATTGATGATATAGACGAAGCAATGTTTTCTCGATACTTGTATACAGAAAATATTCCAGACCCGGACCTTCTGATAAGGACGAGCGGCGAATTCAGGATATCTAACTTTCTGTTATGGCAGATATGCTATGCGGAACTTTATGTTACGACGAAATTGTGGCCCGATTTCAACAAGGACGATCTTAAAAGAGCGCTTATGGAATATAGAAGGCGGAACAGGAGATTCGGTGGATAGAGAAGGCCTCGCGAGACGCGTTGTGAATTCGATCTTGATATTGGCGTTGGTGGCACTCATCATATTCTATTTTCCTAATTGGGTCTTCGCGCTTCTCGCGTCCTCGTTAATAGGCTTGAGTCTTTTTGAGTTTTTTAATATGGCCGAGAAGAAAAACATCTTCGTATATAAATATCTGGCCACGGCGATAGGGATGTGCGTTCCGCTAATCATATATTTCCAGAAGGGCCTGGAGGGCTATTTTGCCTTAGAGCCGTTCTTCATAGTCATCGCGTGCCTGTTCATATTTGTTCTGCAGTTCATACGCCGCGACAGTTCACAGGCCCTTGGAAGCATATCCGTGACCATGTTCGGCCTTTTGTACATCGCGTGGTTCTTGTCATTTTTCATAAAATTGAAATTCATGCCTCGAGGTGAATTGCTGGTAAGTTTTCTCGTCCTCGTAACAAAGATGGGCGACATAGGCGCGTATTTCATCGGTTCTAACTTCGGTAAGCACCCTCTCATTCAAAGGATAAGCCCTAAAAAGACTGTGGAGGGCACAGTAGGCGGTCTCGCATTCAGCGTGGGAAGCGCGATTTTTAGCAAATCGTACCTGACGGGATTCACATACTGGCACTTGTTCTGTTTGGGGATTCTCTTGGGTATATTGGCGCAGGTCGGCGATTTGGCGGAATCCCTCTTAAAAAGAGACTGCGGAGTCAAGGATTCCGGCGCTAACCTTTCCGGCTTCGGCGGGGTCCTGGACATGATAGATAGTTTGCTCTTTACAGCGCCGATATTCTATTTCTATATAATGGTGCTTATTAGATGAGAGAGAGAATCGCGATTCTTGGTTCGACGGGCTCTATTGGAGTGAATACATTAAAGGTTGTATCTCGCTTAAAAGAAAGATTTGAGATAATCGCGCTCTCCGCTGATTCAAACGCGGACCTTCTCTCGAGACAAGCGCGCAAGTTTCGTCCAAAGATCATCTCTTTAAGAGAGTCTTTTCTTTCGACCAAGATAAG
Organism: Omnitrophica bacterium RIFCSPLOWO2_01_FULL_45_10; assembly: GCA_001804165.1. Classification (GTDB taxonomy): domain Bacteria; phylum Omnitrophota; class Gorgyraeia; order 2-01-FULL-45-10; family 2-01-FULL-45-10; genus 2-01-FULL-45-10-A. The sequence goes on from MHFL01000010.1 coordinate 13,302, forward strand.
AAAATTAATCCCGTCCCGGACCAAGACGGTATTTGGAATAGAGGGGCTCAATGAGATAGTCTCGCGAAGCGATGTCGACCTCGTCGTCTTCGCGATCTCAGGAACTTCCTGTCTCATCCCGCTCATCACCGCCATTGAAAAGAAAAAAAGGATCGCCCTGGCAAATAAAGAGGCGATGGTGTCAGCAGGCGCCATTTTGATGAATCGCGCGAAGGCAAACGGCGTAAAGATAATCCCCATCGACAGTGAGCACAGCGCGATATTTCAGTGCATATATGGTGAAGCGCGCCATTTATCAAAAATATATCTTACCGGAAGCGGCGGGCCATTATTAAATATAAGGAAGGATAGATTTGACAGGTTGTCCAAGGCGTTCATCCTTAAGCATCCAAAATGGAAGATGGGAAAGAAGATATCGGTCGATTCCGCGACGATGATGAACAAGGGGTTGGAGGTAATAGAGGCTCAACACCTATTTCAGATGAATGAAGATAGGATAGAGGTTTTGATACACCCTGAAGCGATAGTCCATTCGATGGTCGAGTTTTCCGATGGAGTCGTCTTTGCCCAGTTGGCGGTTCCGGACATGCGGCTTCCGATACAGTACGCGCTCACCTATCCCGAACGATCAGCTTGCATTGTAGGAAACGTTGATTTTTCCAAGATAAAGAAATTATCGTTCTCGAAACCCGACATAAAGAGATTCCCCTGCCTGGGGTTGGCGCGGCAGGCCGTAAAGGACGGAGGGGCGGCTCCGGCGGTTCTAAACGCGTCGGATGAAGAGACGGTGAAAAACTATCTTGAAGGAAGAATTTTGTTCTCGGATATTCCGAAGATCATAGAGAAGATATTGTCACGGCATAAAAATTCAATCAAAGATGAGCCCCGCGTCAACGATATACTGGAAGCCGAGAGATGGGCCAGAGAGGAGACTAAACTATTGTGTTCTCGTTAATATATTTTTTGCTCACGCTTTCCATACTTGTGCTGGCGCACGAATTCGGCCATTTCGCTGTCGCAAAGAAGACGGGGGTGAGGGTCGAGAAATTCTCTTTTGGTTTCGGCCCAAAGATATTATCGTTCAAAAAGGGCGATACAGAATACCTTATTTCTCTCATCCCTTTAGGCGGGTACGTGAAGATGGCGGGCGATGAGCCAAGGAAAGAGGGGAGCTACGAGAAATGGGAATTCCTGTCTAAGAGCGTCACGGAACGCTTTGGGATAATCTTTGCCGGGCCTCTCTTAAATTATTTACTCGCGTTTATTATATTTTCAGTTATCTTCATGTTCGGGAGCCCTACAATTACGACCGAAGTAGGCGGGCTTTTATCAGGCTATCCTGCTCAAAAAGAAGGGATAGTTGTCGGAGACAAGATTCTTGCCGTGGACGGGAATGAAGTTAAGTTCTGGGAAGATATGACCGAGTTGATTCATAAACGCGTCGACGGCGCGATAAAGTTGGCGATAGAAAGAGACGGCGCCCGTTTCGAGAGAGAAATTTCACCGCTTGTTCGCCGAACAAAAGACATATTTGGCAAAGAGATAAAGGTCGCGCTAATCGGGATAATGCCGTCTCAAGAAATTGTAAAGGTACGATATGGGCCGATACGTTCCGTCCAGATGGGGCTTAAAAAGATTGGCCAACTAACCCTGATTACTTATAAGGCATTATGGTCAATTGTAATAGGGAGGCTCTCTTTCAAAGAGTCCATGACAGGGCCCATCGGAATATTCATGATAACCGGCCAGGCGGCCAGGATGGGCTTCTTATATATCTTTCACCTCATGGGGATCTTAAGCGTGTCTTTGGCAATATTCAATCTTCTTCCTTTCCCCGTCCTCGACGGGGGCCACATCATTTTTTTGGCTGTGGAAAAGGTGAGAGGGAAACCTCTTTCGATAAGGGCGCAGGAACTGATCGCTAATATAGGTATAAGTTTTTTAATACTGCTCGCGCTTTTTACATTTTACAGCGATATAATGAAGTTTGGGATATTCGAGAAGGCGGTCACGCTTTTCAAAAGATGATAAAGAGACGGAAAACTAGACTCGTAAAAGTTGGCGATGTCAGGATCGGCCAAGGCGCGCCGGTCTCCATCCAGTCTATGACAAAAGTCGAAACACAAAACGTTAAAGGTGTTTTATGTCAGATAAAGAGGTTGGAGGGAGCCGGATGCGAGATAATAAGGGTCGCCGTCAAGAATTTTCAGGATGCGGAAGCCATCAAGGGAATTAAGAAAAAGATAAGGATGCCTCTCGTATGCGATATACACTTCAATCACCGCCTGGCGCTTGCGGCGATAGAGAACGGAGCGGACAAGATTCGCCTGAATCCGGGAAACATTCGAAAGAAGGAGGAGATCGCCGCAATCGTGAAAGCGGCGAAGAAGGCGCGTATTCCGATTAGGATAGGCGTGAACTCGGGGTCGGTTGTGTTTCGGGGTTCGGGTATCGGGAAACGGGTATCGGGTATCGGGTATCGGGAAACGGGAAAAGTAAGAAATAATGATAGTAAAAGCGTCTCGCATAAATTAGTAGATTCAGCGCTGGGATACATTGGGCTCTTTGAAGACATGAATTTCCGTGATATAATTATATCGCTCAAAGCGTCTGACGTTGTGTCAACGGTGGAAGCATATAGACTGATGGCCGAAAGATGTGATTACCCGTTCCACTTAGGCGTTACCGCATCGGGTCCCTACGAATCCGGAATCGTTAAGTCTTCGATCGGAATAGGCGCCCTTCTTCTCGATGGGATAGGAGACACATTGAGGGTTTCCTTGACCTCTGACCCCGTAGATGAAGTTATCGCGGCAAAACGGATATTGAGTTCAGTGGGCATGAGGAACTTTGGACCGGATATTATCGCCTGTCCGACCTGCGGCCGCTGCCAGGTGGAGTTAGTTAAGATAGTACAGGAATTAGATGAGAAACTATACGCTATACGCTATACGCTAAACGCTAAACGTCCTCTTAAGATTGCTTTAATGGGCTGCGAAGTGAACGGGCCCGGAGAGGCGATTGACGCGGATATCGGCGTTGCTTTCGGAAAGGGAAGGGGCATGCTGTTTAAAAAGGGAAAGATTGTAAGAAAGATAAAAACCGCAAATGCTCTAGAAGAAATACTGAAAGAGTTATAACTCTTAGTCATTGCGAGCCGCCGAAGGCGGCGAAGCAATCCCAAAAATAGAGATTGCTTCGGCACTTCGTGCCTCGCAATGACAAAAATTACCGATTGCTGATTACTAATTTATGAGATGGACTGAAGCGTTCATACCCACACTTAAAGAAGACCCCCAGGAGGCAGAAGTCATAAGCCATAAACTTATGATGAGAGCAGGGCTCGTGAGGAAGCTCATTTCCGGCGTATACTCCTATCTCCCCTTGGGCCTTCGAGTGCTGAATAAGGTTGAGGGCATCATAAGAGAAGAGATGAATCTTGCAGGCGCTCAGGAGGTCCTTCTTCCCGCCATTCACCCGCCTGAATTATGGAAAAAGACCGGCCGTTACGACGTTTTAGGCCCTGTCCTCATAAAGTTCAAAGACAGGCACGACAGGGAACTCGTCCTCGGGCCCACACACGAAGAGGTCATAACGGATCTCGTTAATAATAATGTCAAATCGTATAAGAATTTACCCCTTATCCTATATCAGATTCAGACCAAATTCAGGGACGAGCCGCGGCCGCGCTTCGGCGTGATGAGGACATCGGAATTCATAATGAAAGACGCGTACAGTTTCGATTGCGATACTGAAGGCATGGAAAAAAGTTACAAGAAGATGTTCGACGCGTACTGCAGGATATTCGAAAGATGCGGCCTTCCCTACATCGCGGTAGAGGCGGATCCCGGCATCATGGGCGGCAACATCTCTCACGAATTCATGGTGCCTTCCGAGGCGGGGGAGGACGAGATTGTCCTTTGCCAGAAATGCGGCTACGCCGCCAGCACAGCAGTGGCGGCGTGTAAAGTAGGGTCAAGCGGCAA
>MHFL01000010.1:17300-27660 GCA_001804165.1 Omnitrophica bacterium RIFCSPLOWO2_01_FULL_45_10
AGGGTAAAGAATCTGCCGATAACAGAGGTTGAGACACCTGGTATAACTACTATCGAAAAAGTGTCTGAATTCCTGAAGGTCGAGCCGAATAGAATGGTGAAGACGCTTCTCTATAAAGCGGACGATAAGATTATAGCATTGTTAATAAAAGGCGATTACGACGCAAATGAGACTAAATTAAAGAACTATTTGAAATGCGAGACCCTAACCCTCGCCGATGAAAAAGGCATCGAACGGGCAACCGGCGCGCCTATTGGATTTTCAGGGCCGGTCGGATTAAAAGATGCGAGGATAGTCGCTGATAACAGTGTGAAAGATATGGCAAATTTCGTCACAGGCGCAAACAAGAAGGACGCCCATCTCATCAACGTGAATATGGGCAGAGATTTCGAAGTCAAAGAGTACGGCGACTTCAGGATGATAACCAAGGATGATGTTTGCCCTTCATGCGGAAGGCCCATCACAATTAAGCAGGCGATAGAGATAGGCCATACTTTTAAACTCGGCACGAAATATTCGGTTTCTTTAGGCGCGGCGTATCTCGATAAAACGGGCAAGGAAAATCCCATTATAATGGGCTGTTACGGCATCGGTGTTAACAGGATCATCGCGAGTCTCATAGAGGTATCGAATGATAAGGACGGCATTATTTGGCCCCTCTCGATCGCGCCATATCAGGTCCTCATACTTGCGCTGAATGTTGAGAATGAGAAAGTGAAAAAGACAGCCGAAGACGCCTATAAGAATCTCTCAAAGGGTAATTATGATGTCCTGTATGATGACAGAATTGAATCCGCAGGCATAAAATTTAAAGACGCGGACCTAATCGGTATACCAATCAAGGTGATAATAGGCGAAAAGAACGCGAATAAAGATATTGTCGAGGTAAAAGATAGAAAGACAGGTACCGTGACCGAAATAAGCTCAAAAGGCCTCAAATCCCATCTTAAGTCTATCCTCCAGACGACCGTTTAGATTGGAAATTACATTGACTTTTGGCGACGGGTGTGATACTTTTTATCCTGCCTAATGATTCACGATAATGTAAAATCCGTAAGGCAAAAAATAGCAAATGCTTGCGAAAAAGTCGGCCGCAATGCCGATGACGTCGAACTTGTATGTGTTACGAAAGAGGTCTCTATTGATGAAATCAAAGAGGCCTTAGACGCAGGCGTTCAAATCTTGGGGGAGAATAGGGTCAAGGACGCCCTTTCGAAGTATAAAGCGATAGGCGGTAGGCAAGAGTGGCATTTTATCGGCCATCTCCAGACAAATAAGGTAAAAGACGCGGTAAGGATATTTTCGCTCATACATTCTGTCGATAGTCTGCGGCTCGCGAAAGAGATAGACAAAGCGGCTCAAGCTATCAATAAGGCTCAGGATATATTGATTCAGGTCAATACGTCCGGCGAAAAGACAAAATTCGGAATCATGCCTGAAGAAGCAATAGATTTCATGAAAGAAATTTCTTCTTATGGTAATATTAATACAAAAGGATTGATGACCATCGCGCCGGAAGTCGACGATCCTGAAAAAGTTCGGCCATATTTTAGGGCACTACGAGAACTTCGCGACAAGATAAACGAATTACGATATAGTGCGAAGCAAAGCGAAGCCTCCTCGAAGGGGACGAAATACGAAATACGGATTTTATCTATGGGCATGACAAACGACTTCGAGGTCGCTATCGAAGAGGGCGCGAATATGGTGCGGATCGGCAAGGCAATATTCAGAGGGAATTGATATGACCGGTAAAACGATAGGCATTATAGGTTGCGGGAATATGGGCGAGGCGCTCATTAGCCGATTGACAGGCAAATTTGATAAAAAAATGTCCTTGATTGCGAGCGATCTGGATATCGAAAGAATGGGCTCTATTCAAAAAAAATATAACGTTCGTATAGAAGAATCAAACAGTCATCTCGTTCAACAATCAGATATAGTCATCCTGGCCATTAAGCCGAAGGATTTTGATAATGTTTTAAAAGAGGATGTAATGGCATTCATGACCGAAGATAAAATATTAATATCGATAGCGGCAGGCATTACAACTAAATTTATCGAAGGCATAGTAGGCAAAGACACAAAAGTCCTAAGGGTCATGCCGAACATGGCCGCTTTTGTAGGCGAAGCGATATCCACCGTGAGTAAGGGAATCTCGGCTCGAGACGAAGAGATTGTAACAGCAAAGGAGATATTTTCGGTCCTGGGAGACGTAGTCGAAGTGAAGGAAGATTTAGTCGATAGCATAACCGCCATAGCGGGAAGCGGACCCGCGTACTTTTTTTATTTCATCCAAGCTCTCATCGAGGCGGCAAAGGGATTGGGGTTGGATGAAGAGCTCGCCAAGAGATTGGTTTTGAAGACAGCGCTCGGAAGCGTGAAGTTACTGGAAATCTTAAAGGAAGAACCGGAGGCATTGATAAAGAAGGTGGCGTCAAAAGGCGGGACGACCGAGTCGGCCCTGAAGGTTTTCGAGTCCAAAGGATTAAAAAGAATAGTTAAAGATGCGTGCCACGAGGCGCAAAAAAGAGCAAAAGAAATTTCAGGGAGGTAACGTATGTTTGTAGCGGGTAATCTTATTTCCGCGTTAGCCACAATATTAGACTACCTTCTCACGGTAGCGAATTGGTTGATCATAATCAGGGCGCTTTTGAGTTGGGTCAATCCTGACCCTAACAATCCGATAGTCCAATTGTTGTATAAAGTGACGGAGCCGATCCTCGCGCCTTTCAGGCGGCTAGTGCCGTCATACACAATAGGAATCGACATCTCTGTGATATTCGCGCTCATATTCATATGGTTTTTGAAACTATTCGTAGTCAGAACACTCTTTGATATAGGGGCGAGGTTAGGATGAGTAAAGTCGGAATCATCGGCGGCAGCGGGTGTTACAATATTGAGGGGATCGAAAAGGTAAAGAGGGTTAAAATAAAGACCCCGTTCGGAGAACCTTCAGATGAACTTATAACAGGTATGTTGGAAGATAGGGAGGTCGTATTTTTAGCAAGGCATGGGAAAGGGCACAGGGTATCGCCAAGCGAGATAAACTACCGCGCGAATATTTATGCCATGAAAAAACTGGGGGTCGAGAGGATAATCTCGGTCTCAGCATGCGGGAGTTTAAAGAAGGAATTGAAACCTCTTGACATAGTGATACCTGATCAATTTGTCGATAGGACCAACAGCGCGAGAAAGACAACGTTCTTCGAAAGCGGCATAGTCGCCCACATTCAATTTGCCGAACCGGTCTGCCCGATATTATCGAAGGCGCTTTACGACGCCGGCCGGGAATCAGGCGCTGTAATGCATCTTGGAGGGGCCTACGTCAATATGGAGGGGCCGCAGTTTTCTACAAAAGCAGAATCGAAACTTTACCGCTCGTGGGGCATGGACATTATAGGTATGACAAATTTGGCGGAGGCGCGCCTTGCGAGAGAGGCGGAGATCTGTTACTCATGCATGGCATGCGTCACGGATTATGACTGCTGGCACATGGATGAGTCCACTGAAACGGTATCGGTAGAGATGATAATAAATAATCTTTTGAAGAACGTGGAAACGTCTAAAAACATATTGAAGAAGGTCATGCCGGCATTGGGCGATAGTAGAACCTGTGCCTGCTCTTCCGCGCTCAAGCATGCGATTATCACGCGACCCGAAGCGATTCCTGCGGAGACGAAGAAGAGATTAGGTCTGATAATAGGAAAGTATATAATATAGAGGTCATTGCGAGCGAAGCGAAGCAATCTCAAGAAAGGGATTGCTTCGGCGCTTCGCGCCTCGCAACGACGTCGCAGTAAATCAGGTATTAATAACAGATGGACTACAAATCTACGCTGAATTTGCCAAGAACAGATTTTCCTATGAGGGCGGATCTGCCCAGGCAGGAGCCTCAAGCTTTAAAGCGCTGGCATGACATTGGCCTTTATCAAAGGATCAGGGAAAAATCTCGCGGCTCACCAAAATTCATCCTTCATGACGGCCCGCCATATGCCAACGGCTCCATCCACATGGGCCACGCGTTGAATAAGATTTTAAAGGACATAGTAATTCGATACAAGACGATGGCAGGGTTCGATTCGCCTTATGTCCCGGGATGGGACTGCCACGGCCTGCCTGTCGAACACCAGTTGTTCAAGGAATTGAAGCTGACAAAGTACGATATCAATCAATTAGAGTTTAGAAAAAAGGCATATGATTATGCCATGAAATATGTAAATATCCAGAAAAAGGAATTTGAACGATTGGGGATCTTGGGTGATTGGGATAGGCCTTATCTTACGTTATCGAAAGATTACGAAGCGGAAATAGTAAGGGCGTTTGGAAAATTGGCGGGGAAAGGATATATCTATAAAGATTTAAAGCCCGTCAACTGGTGCAGTACCTGCGAGACCGCATTAGCCGAGGCAGAGGTTGAGTATGAGGAGAAGGTTTCTCCATCGATATATGTAAAATTTGAATTGATTGCCGAGCCTCCAACTTATTTAGTGATATGGACTACTACTCCTTGGACCTTAATCGCAAATGTTGCGGTAGCAATTCACCCTGACTACGATTACGCGTTCGTAAAGATACACGACCTTAAATTTAAAGACCAGATATTTATAATCGCTAAAGAATTGGTAAATTCAACGATGGATAAAATAGGCATCAAAAATTTTGAAGTTATAAAATCTTTAAAAGGCCACGAGATTTCCGTTCCACCCGCAAGTGATCGAGACAATGTTTACGCCAAACATCCTTTTATTGATAGGCAGTCGCAAATTGTTCTTGCTAATTATGTCTCAATGGATGAAGGGACAGGATGCGTTCATACAGCGCCAGGCCACGGTCAGGAAGATTATCGCACAGGGAAGAGATATAAACTGCCAACGCTCATGCCCGTGGATTCTAAAGGAAGATTTGATAAAAGCGCCGGGGAATTCAGCGGTATGGATGTTCATAAAGCGGATAGAGTTATAATAGAAAAGTTAAAGATGTCAGGCGGTCTTGTGCGGGAAGAAGAGGTCAGGCATTCTTATCCGCACTGCTGGCGCTGCAAGAAACCCATAATATTCAGGGCCACCGAACAATATTTCATGAAGATCGACCATGAGAATTTAAGGTCGAACATGTTGGACATGATAGAAAAAAATATAAGATGGATTCCAGAAGTAGGAAAATCCCGTATTTCCGCGATGGTTACGAATAGGCCTGACTGGTGTCTCTCGCGGCAGAGGTATTGGGGCGTGCCGATAATAGCGTTCTATTGCGGGAATTGTAATGCCATCCTCCTCGACTCAAAAGTTATCGAGCATATCGCAACGCTCGTGAAGAAGGAGGGTTCGGATATATGGTTTTTGAAGAAAGAGACGGAACTTCTCCCCAAAGGAACGAAGTGTGAAAAATGCGGCGAAGGCAGGTTCGTTAAAGAGACCGACATCATCGACGTCTGGTTCGATTCCGGCATAAGTCATCAGGCGGTGTTGAAGAAAAATAAGGATTTAGGCTATCCTTCGGACCTTTACTTAGAGGGCTCGGACCAACATAGGGGTTGGTTTCAGTCCGCGCTGATAACCGCGATGGCCATTGCTCAAGATGCCCCTTATAAAAGCGTGCTGACGCACGGCTTCGTAGTCGACGGTGAGGGAAAAAAGATGTCGAAGTCGCTCGGCAATGTGCTCACGCCGGAAGAAGTGATGAAGAAATACGGCGCGGATATTCTAAGGTTATGGGTCGCGTCAAGCGATTACACTGAGGACGTGAGATTATCGGATGAAATATTGACGCGGCTCGCTGACGCATATAGAAAGATAAGAAATACGTTCAAGTATCTTTTGAGCAATCTATACGATTTCGATTCAGGCCGTGACACAGTCGGCTATGATGATATGCTCGAGATAGACAGATGGATATTGTCTAAATTATCTTATTTGATAGAGGAATCTAAGGAAAATTATGAGGCATGCGCGTTTCATAAGGTCTACAGGGCCATTTATAATTTCTGCGTCTATGAAATATCTTCAGTATATCTAGACATATTGAAAGACAGGATGTATACTTTTAGGGCCGATTCCACGGAACGAAGGTCGGGTCAAACGGCCATGTTTGAATTGGCCGCGGCTTTGCTCAAAATAACAGCGCCTTTACTTACCATCACAACAGATGAAGCATGGACCCATCTTAAAAAAGAAGATAAGATGGATTCTATCCATCTAGAGCCATGGCCGGATGAGGTTGTGACAAAGGGATGGTTCGATAAAACCTTAAATGAAAAGTGGCGGAAACTGATTACCGTGCGAGAAGTTGTGCTGAAGAAATTGGAGGAGAAACGCGAGTCCAACGAGATAGGCTCTAGTTTGGAAGCTAAGGTCGTGCTTGGGGCAAAGGATGCGGATTACAAAAAGTTGTTGAACGAAAATAAAGATATGTTAAGATACCTCTTCATCGTCTCTCGGGTGGAACTGATTGAGCCGCCTCGAGACGAGGGCCACTCGGCTTCCCTCGGCTTCGCCGAGAGGCGAGCGCTCGGGGCAGGCGATCTGGATTATAACATCCCTGTCGCCGTGGAAATAAAAAAGGCGAAGGGGAAAAAATGCATAAGGTGCTGGAACTACAGTGAAGCCGTTGGGATGGATGAAAAACACCCCTCGCTTTGCGAGAGATGCATAACGGCTATTAAAATAGGAGTATAATCGATGGCGAAAAGGAAATATAAGAGGAAAAAAAACAAGACAAGGGTTCGAAGAAAAGCAAAGGCGATGTCTCGCCGCGAACTCGTCAAATACAGAGAATTACTGCTGAAAGAGAGGCAGAAGGCAGGCGGCGGTATTTCGCACATCACTCAAAACGCGCTTAAGAAATCTCAGCGCGACGCCTCCGGGGACCTTTCAGGATACTCGTATCATATGGCGGACATGGCAAGCGACGACTATGAGAGAGATTTCTCGCTCGGCAGGGCGACCGAGGAGCAGAAGACGCTTTACGCGATCGATGAGGCGCTGAAGCGAATAGATGACAGGACTTATGGAAATTGCCTTCAATGTGATAAACCGATATCTAGAAAACGCCTACAGGCCCTGCCTTACACGGAATTGTGCATATTGTGTCAGAAGTCACAGGAAGAATGACTCTTTCTTTGGCGCTGGCGATAGTTGCGCTTGATAGATTGACAAAGTGGCTGGCACTTGAAAGTATGGTTCAGGGCCAGTCGCTTAAAATTATACCCAATATATTTCATATCACGCTTGTTTTAAACAAAGGCGCGGCCTTTGGACTGTTCAAAGACAAAAGCCCATTCTTCATACCATTTTCTATAATTTTTATAATAGCGGTAATTATATATATTTTGGTCAAGGGCCCGATAGATCCCTTATTGTCTTCTTCTTTAGGGCTCATGCTGGGCGGCTCAGCAGGGAATCTGGTCGATAGGATTCGTTTTGGATACGTGATAGACTTTTTGGATTTCCGTATCTGGCCCGTATTCAACGTGGCGGATTCGGCTATTACGGTCGGAGCGTTGATATTGGCCATCAACATATTCAGGCAGAAGAAGTCGAAATACCCTAACGTATAACTTCCAACATGCACCCCATTCTTCTAAAACTTGGGCCGTTTACAATCTATTCCTATGGGTTTATGGTTGCCCTCGGTTTTGGCGTAGCGACGTTTCTCATATATAGGCGAGCCGACAAGTTCGGCTTAAATCCTGATACGGTCCTTGATTTGGCAATTCTCATTCTGACGGCCGGGCTTATCGGGGCGAGACTTTTCTATGTCATGTTGAACTTTGAATATTACCGGGTCTCGCCAATCGAGATTGTGAACTTCTCCAAGGGGGGACTCGTGTGGTATGGCGGGTTCGCTTCAGCGCTTTTGGCGGGCGTATGGTATATGCGAAGAAAGGGGTTGAATTTTTGGAAGGCGAGCGATCTCATCGCGCCTTACCTAGCATTAGCCCAGAGCATTGGAAGGGTAGGATGTTATCTAAACGGCTGCTGTTTCGGATTAGATCCCCATCCGGCTCAAATTTATTCGTCAGCGGCGCTGCTCTTGCTCTTCGCTATCTTGAGAATATGGCAGGATAAAAGACGCTTTGACGGAGAGATATTCTTAGGGTACTGCATCCTATATCCTTTAAAGAGATTCTTGATGGAATTTGTCAGAGACGATAGCCCTAAGGCCTTTTATGGTTTCACCATATTCCAAATAATAAGCGCAGCTTTATTTCTTATCGCCGTGACAGCGTTTTTTGCCAGGGCACTCAAATGGAAAAAGGGCAGTTCGAGTTCGAGGTGAATGAAGAAGCAAACGGGAAGAGGTTGGATAAGTTTTTGGCCGGCAGATTGAAAGAAGATTATTCCCGCTCATTCTTACAGAAACTAGTGTCAGAGGGAAGAGTGCTGGTAAATGGCTCAACCATAAAGCCCCACCATAAGCTGCGTCAAGGCGACAAAATAGATGTGAATGTTCCTGCGGCCGTCCCGTCCCTCATTCTGCCCGAAGATATACCTCTCGACATAATTTATGAAGACGAGGACCTTCTGATTGTAAATAAACCGAGCGGCATGGTTGTCCACCCCGCGCCATCTAATTACAGCGGCACGTTAGTCAATGCCCTTCTTTACCATTGCAAAGGTCTATCCTCTATAGGCGGTGTTTTAAAACCCGGCATAGTCCACCGGCTGGATAAAGGCACATCCGGTCTTCTGGTTGTGGCAAAAAAAGATTCTTCACACGTGAAGCTGGCAGGGCAGTTCAAGGCAAAGACTATAACAAGGCGCTATATCGCGCTTGTGAAAGGGGTCGTTCAGCTCGACAACGGCATAATAGAACTTCCGATAGGAAGATCGACCTCTGACAGGAAGAGGATGGCCGTCAATTTCTCAAAGAGCAAGGCCGCTATAACGAGATATAAGGTTTTGGAGCGCTTCAAAAATTCTACGTTATTGGAAATCGCTCCGGGAACCGGAAGGACACATCAGATAAGGGTGCATATGTCATATATCGGACATATTCTAATTGGCGATGAGAAATACGGCTACAAAGGCGATTTTAAAAGGCCCGCCCTTCATGCCAAGACGCTGGGGTTCATTCATCCCTCTACAGGGAAATATATGGAATTTACAAGCGATCTGCCTGAGGATATGAAGGGATTGATAGAGAGATTAAAAGGATTATGAAATCGAAAACGATAGTTCCGATAAAACGGCTAAATGGCGAGATAACAATGCCGGGCGATAAATCGATCTCGCACAGGGCGGTCATGGTCGGCGCCATTGCCAAAGGCAAAACGACCATAAATGGACTCTTGGATTGCGATGACACTAACTACACTATCCGCGCTTTCGAGGATATGGGTGTTGAGATTAGAAAAAAAGAGAGCGCCACTATTATTACAGGCAACTCCCTAAGAGGGCTCAAAAAGCCGAAAGGCCCCATATATTTAGGGAACTCTGGAACGAGCATGAGGATTTTGTCAGGGATATTGGCTGGACAGGGTTTTGAGACAAAGCTTGTCGGAGACAAGTCTCTCTCGAATAGACCGATGGGCAGGGTCGCGAAGCCGCTCTCTCTCATGGGCGTAGATATAAAGACGGGGCCGAACAGCCTTCCGCCGCTTGTAATAAAAGGCGGGAAGGTTAAACCGATGTCGTACAGGATGCCTATACCGAGCGCGCAGGTCAAGAGCGCTATCCTTTTCGCGGGACTTTATGCGGACGGCGTCACGACGGTTGAGGAGGAATTCAAGTCGCGCGATCACACTGAGAGGATGCTGAAATATTTCGGCTCGAATTTGAAGGTTGAAAATTTGAAGGTTTCCATGGCGGGCGGCGGCGAACTCAGAGCGCGAGATTTGGAAATCCCCGGAGATGTCTCAAGCGCGAGTTTCTTCATCGTCGGCGCGGCCATTTTAAAAGGTTCTGAAATAGCGCTCAAGAATGTCGGAATCAACCCTACGCGAGCGGGGATATTAAAGGTATTATCGCGAATGGGCGTTGAATTAGAGGTATTCAATAAGAGAGAATTATTTGAGCCAGTGGCGGATATAAGGGTAAGATACAGCGGTACCAAAGGGGTAGATATAGAGGAACAAGAGATGCCGAGTATAATAGATGAAATTCCCATAATATTTGTTTTGGCGGCGCTATCTCGAGGCACGACGAGAATCCGAGGCGCCCAAGAGTTGCGCGTCAAAGAGACGGACAGAATAAAGTCGATGAAGGAAAATCTTGAAAAGATGGGAGCAAAGTTCCGTATCGACAAAGACGATATCATCATAGACGGAGTTGCCGAACTCAAAGGCGCGAATTTAAAAAGTTTCGATGACCATAGGACGTGCATGTCGATGGCGATCGCGGCGCTCGCGGCAAAAGGC
>MHFL01000010.1:27735-37487 GCA_001804165.1 Omnitrophica bacterium RIFCSPLOWO2_01_FULL_45_10
TGATGAGAAAAATACTCAGTACGGTGACAAAACTTTATAATGAGGCGCTCGGTCTATTCTCGAACGACATGGGCATAGACCTTGGCACCGCGACAACTCTTGTGTATCTTAAGAATCAGGGGATAGTCCTTTGCGAGCCGTCGGTAGTCGCGATCCAGGCCGGGACATCTATAGTCCTCGCCGTAGGCGAGGAGGCGAAGCGGATGCTGGGCAGAACCCCCGGCAATATCGTGGCGATAAGGCCGATGAGGCACGGCGTCATAACCGACTTCGAAATCTCCGAAGCGATGCTCAGATATTTTATAAAAAAGGTCAACAAATCAAAGCCCCTGGTCCGTCCTAGAATAGTCATCGCCATACCTTCAGGCATAACAGAGGTCGAGAAGAGGGCGGTCAAGGATTCAGCCCTTCATGCGGGAGCCAGAGAGGTATTCATGATAGAAGAGCCGATGGCAGCGGCTATAGGCGTAGGCCTGCCCATACAGGACCCCTCAGGGAACATGATAATAGACATAGGCGGAGGGACGACCGAAATGGCGGTTATCTCGCTCGCCGGAGCCGTATTTTCAAAGTCGATAAGGGTTGGCGGCGACGAACTCGACGAGGCGATAATAAATTATCTCAAGAAGAACTATAACCTCATGATAGGCGAGCGCACGGCCGAAGATATAAAAATTAAGATAGGTTCCGTCTATCCCCTTGACGAGGAACTGAAGATGGAAGTGAAGGGCCGTGACCTTGTGGCGGGCCTCCCTAAGACCGTAACAGTCACGAGCGAGGAGATAAGGGAAGCGATGTCAGAGCCCATCGCGCAGATACTTGAGGCGGTGAGGATCACCTTGGAGAGGACACCGCCCGAGCTCTCCGCTGATCTGATAGAGAGAGGAATAGTGCTTGCCGGAGGCGGCTCACTTTTAAGAGGCATAGATAAACTCATATCAGAAGAGACGGGCCTTCCCGTTCATCTGGCAGAAGACCCCATGACCGCTGTCGCGCTCGGCACAGGGAAGGTTTTAAGCGAGATAAGATATTTGAGAAAAGTCACTATCACGCCGAGACTCGAAAGATAAGTAGAATGTGCTTAAAGTCCGAAAAAGCCATTTATTAATTTCCTTTCTATTAATATTCCTCGCACTCTTCACGCTCAATTCCAAGAAGATCGCAACTGTCAGCCGAAACTCCTTGATAGATTTTAATTCCGCCGGTTTGAAGGCACTGGATGGAATAAGTAAATCCGTGAAAAGGATTGCTCCATTTGCCTCCTTAAGAGAAGAGAACCGCATATTACGCGCGAGGACCGAAATTCTTACGCGGCGGATTCACGAAGCGGAACTTTTTCGATATGAAAATGAGCGGCTAAGAGGGCTGTTGGATTTCAAAAAAACGGCCCCCTACACCTCCGTAGCCGCGCAGGTGATAGGCCGGGACCCGACTAACTGGTCGAATTCTTTGATAATCGACAAGGGCCTGATGCACGGCGTAAGACAAAATATGGCCATTCTTTCACCCAATGGCGTTGTGGGCAGAGTGCTTGAGATCGGGAGATATTCAAGCAAGATTCTATTAATAACGGATACCAATTCGAAGGTAGGCGTCGTGATAGAAAGGACAAGGGAGGGAGGCGTATTGGTAGGAAGGCCGGATGGCAAATGTAAAATGATTTACATAGCGCTTGACTCCGACGTCCTGCCCGGGGACAAGGTGATAACCGCCGGGTTAGGCAGTGTGTTTCCTAAAAATATACCTGTGGGCGAAATCGCGAAGGTCGGTAAAGAACCGGGCCGCCTATATAAATACGCGATCGTAAAGCCAGCCGAAAACCTCTCAAGATTAGAAGTGGTCCTGTGCATAAAATAAATAGATTCCATTTATACTTTATGCTTTTCACAGGTGTTATCCTGGAAGTTACTGTCTTAAACCGCATTGAAATCTTCGGCGCAAAGCCGGATATTTTACTTTTACTCACCATCTTCACGGGGCTTTTTTTTGGCGCCAATAAAGGCTTTGAGGCGGGTATGGTGAGCGGCTTTCTATACGATATATTCACTATCGATATCTTCGGCATAAACACACTGGTCTATAGTTTAACCGGCCTTTTGGCGGGATTTCTGAATACGAAATTCTTCAAGGAATCAAGAGTAATGCTTCTCTTCCTCGCCTTCTTCACTAGCCTGTTTTCGATGACGCTTCATTTTCTCTTTGCTAAATTTTTGTCAAAGTCTTTATACCTCAATCTATCAGAATATCTAAAGGTTTCGGCCGTATCCATTGGCGTGTATACGGCGCTCGCGTCGCTGATCATATTCCCGCCTCTTCTCGCATTTTATCGCTTAAACGAGGACGAAGACTTTTTATGAGAGAGAGGTTCATACCGGCGTTTTTGAGCATCAGTTTCGCGGTCCTCTTGATCGCGCTCTTTTACAATCAGGCGGTCATGTTCAATTATTATTCCACCCTTTCAAAAAATAACGCGATTAGGATCGTGCCGATAGACGGGCCGCGCGGGCAAGTATTTGACAGAAACGGCATTCGATTAGTGTCGAATCGGCTCGCATTCGACGTAGCGGTCATCCACAGGGAATTGAGGTCGGAAGGCGAATTAACAGACTTTTTGGCAAAGACACTCGGGGCCTCGCGGCAAGATGTCGAGAGATCTCTCGCGAAGGCAAGGACGAGGCCCTACGAACCGGTTACCATAGTCGAGGATATCGATAAGGATAAGGCGCTTCTTTTGGAAGAGTCGACCATCTATATGCCGGGGCTTGAGATCAAGACGCGCTCGCGGCGCCATTACCTATACGGCGATATCGGCTCTCACGTATTCGGATATTTGAGCGAGGTCACTGAAAGTGAACTTGAACAACTTGAAGAGTATGGCTATCGGCAAAAAGACCTGATCGGACGCTCAGGCATCGAAAAATCTTATGAGTCGCGTCTAAGGGGTGTCGACGGGGCAACCCTTATTCAGGTTGACTCGAAAGCGAGACAGGTAAGGACCTTGGGGATGAAAGAGCCGTCCAGCGGCGAGGATCTATATCTTAGTATCGATATGAGATTAGAGGCTCTTTGTGATAAAATGCTTAAAGAGAGAAGAGGCGCGATAGTGGTGATGGATCCGCAAAACGGCCAGATTCTGGCCCTCTCAAGCGGCCCAACTTTTGATCCAAATGTCTTTGTTAAATCGAAAGGTTCCGCGGAGAGATTGAGACTTATGAAGGATTTAAAAGGGAGGCCCCTGTCGAACAGGGCGACATCCAATTCATATGAACCCGGCTCGGTCTTCAAGGTAGTGATCGCGTCAGGCGCCCTGGAGACGAAAAAGATAAGCGTCAATACCCATTTTTCCTGCCCCGGCAGTTATACTTTGGGCAGGACGAGATTCGACTGCTGGAAAGAAGGAGGCCACGGTTCTCAGGATGTAAAGGATGCCCTGAAGAATTCCTGCAACGTATTCTTTTATCAAACCGGACGGGCCTTGGGAGTCGACAATATTGAGACATATGCCAAGTTATTGGGATTCGGCAAGGCGTGCGGGATAGACCTTCCCGACGAGGTCTCAGGCCTTGTTCCAGGGAGAATGTGGAAGCGGTTTTACAAAAAAGATAATTGGTATGAAGGAGAGACCGTCAATTACGCTATAGGACAAGGATATCTTCTCGTTACGCCGCTCCAGATTCTTAATATGATGGCCGCAGTCTCGAATGGAGGAAAGTTAGTCAAACCGCATTTGGCTGTTCGGATAGGTTCAAGCAATATAACACAAACGGCTCCGCGAAATATAAATCTTAAAGAAAGAACGCTCAAAGAGGTGAAAACGGGCCTTTTTAATGTTGTTAATGCCGAGCACGGCACAGGCGGCCGCGCTAAGGTCGAAGGCATCTCCATAGCCGGCAAGACCGGGACCGCGCAAAATCCGCGAGGGCCGACACATGCCTGGTTCAGCGGATTCGCTCCATTCGATAATCCGCGAATTTGCTTGGTTGTATTCTTGGAGCATGGCGGAAAAGGCGGCTTGGAGCCGGCAGAGATGGCAAAGGGCATTTTCGAAGAGGCAAAGAGACTCGGGTATTTATAATTGTAATCAGTAATATGTAATATGTAATATGTAATTTTAAAATTACATATTACGTTTTACGTATTACGCATTACGGATTAGATTACTGATTACGCATTGAGATGTTTACCAAGAAAGAATATAAAGATTTCGATAGGACGCTCGTCCTGATAGTCCTGTTAATATTTATAATCGGGTGCCTTGCGATTTACAGCGCCCAACAGGCCAAGGGATTGGCTTTCGACAAAAGCTTTCTCCTTAAACAAATTATTTGGCTCGCGATAGGAAGTTTAGTTTTAGCCGCAAGCATAAGCGTCTCTTATCAAAGGTTTATCGACTTCGCGTATATAATATACGGCATCAATCTCGGTCTTTTATTTCTCGTCCTGATTCTCGGCCATACCAGGCTAGGCGCGCAGAGGTGGTTCTCCATAGCGGGTTTCGCGTTTCAGCCGTCAGAATTCATAAAGGTGAGCCTGATTTTAGCGGTATCGAATTACATTGGCTCACATCAAGATGAGATGTCGAGTTTAAAGAATTTAATTGTTCCCATTATGTTATTTTCCATACCTTTCGGCCTCGTTGTCCTTCAGCCGGATCTGGGCACAGCGATTCTTCTCATTCCCATATTCTTTTCAATGCTCCTCATGGGCGGCTGCCGCATTAAGTATTTAGCGCTGATGGCGCTCACGGGAATGGTTTCCTTGCCATTCGCATGGCAATTCCTGCGTGAATATCAAAAACAGCGGCTCTTGGTATTCTTAAATCCGAATATCGACCCTTTGGGCTCCGGCTACAACATAATACAGTCGAAGATAGCCATTGGCTCCGGCGGGTTACTCGGCAAGGGGTGGCTGAACGGGACCCAGAATCAATTAAATTTTCTTCCCGAACGACACACAGATTTCATATTCTCCGTTATAGGAGAGGAGTGGGGATTCGTGGGCGCTGCCTGCGTTCTAGCCTTATTCTTTATTCTCACAAAGAAGGCGCTGGACATCTCGCGATTAACGAGCGATGCTTACGGGACGTCGGTCGCCGGAGGGATAGCGGTGATGCTTGCGATGCACGTTATAATAAATATAGGTATGACTATCGGTCTCATGCCGGTGGTCGGCATCCCGCTTCCGTTGGTGAGTTACGGCGGATCGAGCTTAGTCGCGACCCTGATCGCGATCGGCCTTCTCCTGAATGTCGGCATGCGCCGCTCGACATTTTAAAAGGGACAGCGCCCATTTTTTCTTTGAAAAAATGGGCGCTGTCCCTTTACTTCTCTCATTTCATGTGTTATCATAAAATCATGCTGAATACAGGAAATAAAATATTATTGTGTGTGATCTACCTGGCGATTTTAATCGCCGCCGTCGCGGGATGCGGCAGAAAAACAGATTCTGACAAGTTGCTGGCGAGTGTGAGCGAAAAGGAGATAACACTAAAGGATTTCGAAGGCAGGTTCTCTAAACTGCCTTCCTATTATCAGGACATAGTCCAAAAGAATAGAAAGAGATTTCTAGACGACATGATTGTGGAGATGATATTCTACGAAGAGGCGAGAAGGAAGAGATTAGATGAGGATAAAGAAGTGAAGGATGTGATAAATGAGGCGCGGAAAAAAATATTGGTCGCGAAGTTGATAAAAAATGAGGTTGAGGATAAGGTTAAGGTTAAAGACGGCGAGGCGCTCAAGTTCTACGAGGCGCATAAAGAAGATTTTAAATCGCCTGAACTCTGGAGGGCGTCCCATATTCTCGTCGCGACAGAAAAGGATGCGAAAGATGTTCTCGCGGAATTGGCAAAAGGCGCTGACTTCGGCGAGCTGGCGAAGGCGCGCTCTACGGACGCGACCGCAAGCCGGTTTGGCGATATAGGTTACTTCAAAGAGGGCCAACTCGTGCCTGAATTTGAAAAGGCATGTCTGAAATTGGGAGTGGGCGAGACGAGCGGCATTGTTCAGACCCAGTTTGGTTATCATGTCATAAGATTGACCGACAAAAAGGTTTCGCAAGCCGAACCCTTCGATAAAGTAAAAGATTTCATAGAAGGCGAATTGAAGAAGAAGAAGCGAAGCGAATTATTCGACAAATTGGTTATGAATTTGAAGGAAAAATATAAAGTTAAAATTGAGGAGGATGTATTGGTCTCTTTAGAAAGTTTGAACAAGGAGGCCGAGACGCAGGAGAAGGCAAAATGAAACGAAGCATTTTAATCCCATATGCGTTAGGCTTAGTTTTTATCATACTGATGACGGCATCTTCATCCGCTGAAGTGATAGACAGAATCGTCGCTGTGGTAAACAATGAGGCGATAACGCAAAGAGAAGTGGATAGATTTCTCGCCCCTATATACGAGCAGTATCGCGCCCTATACTACGGCGACGAACTCGTCGCGCGGATCGAGGAAGCGAAGCAGAAAGTCATGGAGCAATTGATAGAGGATAAACTTATCTTGAGCGAGGCGAGACTGCGGAATATCGAGGTCGATGAGACGGACCTCGATGGCCGCATTGGAGAAGCGATCAAACGCGCCGGTTCGAAGGAGAGATTCGAGGCAGCGCTTAAAGAGCAGGGTCTATCCCTCAGAGATTTAAGGGCCCGCTATAAGGACCAGGCGATGGTAAGGAAGCTCATTGACCAGAAGATCGGCGCCAAAATTACCGTTACCCCCGTCGAGGTGAATAATTATTATAATAATCATTCGGGCGAATTTATTCAGCCCGAGCAGGTAAAGTTAAGAAACATATTGATTAGGCCAAGAAGCGAGGCTGGAGTTAAGGAGGCGCTTGACCTCGCCAAAGATATCTTGATACGCCTTCAGAAAGGCGAAGACTTCGCGGCGTTAGCGAAAGAATATTCATCAGGCCCAAACGCGAGCGAAGGCGGGCTCATGGGATACGTGAAAAGAGGGGACCTCCTCCCTGAGATAGATAAGATCATAGCCGGACTCGAAGAAGGCAGTATATCCGATATAGTCCAGACTCCTCTCGGCTATCATATATTTAAAGTCGAAGAGAGGAGTGAGCGGAAGGCCTATGCCCTTTCAGACGTAAGACACGATATCGAAGAGGCCATATTCAGGGAGAAGGCAAAGGAAAAGATAAAGAGCTGGGTCGGGGATTTAAAGAAGAATGCCTACATCTCTTTCAAATAAGACCGCCTGCCCCGTAACTGTACCCCCCAAGGCAGGCAGGTTCGCGATAATTATAACGATGGGCGACCCCTCAGGCATAGGGCCTGAGGTTACGCTCAAATCCTTAGCGAGCCCCAAAGTTTCAGGGCTCGCCGATTTTTTAGTCATAGGAGATAAGTCTTTAATCGATAGGGAAAGCGCGCGTCTCGGATTACGGCGGCGCTTTCCCATCATGGATCTCGCAAATGTTCCTAGAAGGAATTTCTCTTTTGGAATTGCTCATCCCTCATTTGGCCGCGCTTCATTGGAATATATAAATGAGGCGTTGAGGCTTCTTAAGAAAGGCAAGGCCGGAGCCCTTGTGACCTCGCCAGTAAGTAAACGTTCGATAGAATTATCCGGCCTCCCGGGCTTTACGGGTCACACGGAATATCTTGCTTCGAGGACTCGTACGAAAGATTACGCAATGATGTTTGTCGGGAAAAATTTAAAGGTAGTTCTCGTTACAAGACACATTGCCCTTAAAGATGTCCCAGCCGCCTTGTCGATGAAATCCATTTATAAGACTATAATCATTACCGACAAATACCTGAAGAGCTTCTTTAAGATTCGTCGGCCCAGAATAGGCGTCGCGGGTTTAAATCCGCATTCGTCGGAGGGGGGCCTTTTAGGCGTCGAAGAAAAGACGAAGATAATCCCCGCTATTAGAAATGCCTCCAGATATGTTAAATTCATATACGGTCCGATACCTCCGGATGTTATATTCCATGAGGCCTTGAATGGAAAATACGACGCGGTGATAGCGATGTATCACGACCAGGGTTTAATCCCGTTCAAGATGTTATATTTTAACAGCGGAGTGAATTTAACTTTGGGCCTGCCGTTCGTGCGAACCTCACCCGACCACGGAACCGCCTTCGATATCGCCGGTAAAGGCATGGCGGATCCTCGTTCGATGATGGAGGCGATCCTCCTGGCGCACCGATTGTCAATGCGAAATGTAGGGGCGTAGGCATGCTTACGGCCAGCCAGTTGAAAGAAGTCTTCAGAATTTACGCTTTCAGACCCTTGAGGAGATTAGGCGAAAATTATCTCATCGACGCCAACATAAAGGATAAGATAATAAATGAATTCCGTCCCGAAAAAGGCGAAGTTGTATTGGAGATAGGGCCGGGCTTAGGGGCGCTCACGATAGATTTGGCGAGGTCCGGCGCTATCCTTTACGCTATCGAGAAGGATAAAAAGGCCTTTTCTATCCTGAAGGATATCATAAAAGATGATTTCCCTAATCTTAAACTGCTCTGTTCGGATATCTTAGAATTTGACTTAAGGATCATCGCCTCTTCTAAGAAATTAAAAGTCATAGGCTGCCTCCCCTTTTACATTACTACGCCAATCCTCGAATATCTTATTGATAATAGAGGTGTTATAGAATCGTCGCTAATTATGGTTCAAAAGGAGGTTGGGGATAGGATCCAGGCATTGCCCGGCGCGACGGATTACGGTCCTTTGAGTTGCTTTATTCAATTTTATACCCGGCCCATTTATATATATACGGTCAAAAGGGATTGTTTTTATCCTTCGCCATCTGTAGATTCTAGCCTCATGAGATTAGAGATGCGGCCCGAACCCGCGGTTGAGGTTAAAGATGAAACGCTTTTTTTTAGAATCATAAGGGGCGCGTTCAACCAGAGGCGGAAGACGATACTTAATTCTTTGTCGCGCAAGGCCGCATTATCCATCGATAAAGAGAAATTAGCGGAAATTTTAAAAAGCGTCGGAATCGGCCCCGCTTCCCGCCCCGAATCCCTTTCCCTATCCGACTTCGCGGCCATTGCTAATGCAATCACCATCTCATGACCTTGACGAATAAAAGATTTTATGTTATCTTTGAAATAGTTTCAATGCTCTTCTGTAAGGAGTAGCCAAATCATCGGCATAGTTTTGTGTTATTTGGCATCTCTCTAAGAGTGGTTAGAAATGAGAAAAAGATTAAATAAAAATTTTTGGTTAGTTTTGCCTTTGGTGATTATAATAGGAGTGGTTGCCTGGGCAGATGCTGCTTCAGCAGTTGAAATTATTGTTGACGAACGAGATTCTGGTTTCAGCATGTACGGAACTCCATCTTATTGGAAAGAGGCATGGATTGGCTATAACGGCCATATGTATTATACCTACAATGGGCAAAGTGCAGTTGACAATTATGCAAGATGGCAACCAAGTCTTTCTATCGCAGGCGCAGGGACTTACACGGTGTCTGTTTATATCCCGAGTAATTATAAAGACACAACAAATGCAACCTACACTATTTTTCACAACGGCATTAGCGATATCCGCACGGTAAACCAAAACATTTATTCTAATCAATGGGTATCATTAGGGAATTTCTATTTCTCCGCTGGTGGAAATGAATATGTTCAGTTGGTTGACAAAACTGGTGAGCCGTACGCTACAAAAAGAGTTGGCTTTGATGCGGTAAAATGGGTTAAAGAGGTAAATCTCAGTTTTACTAATTTGACACCTTCTACAATATCGACAAGCACTGCGCCCTATGATGCAACACTCTCAGCCA
>MHFL01000011.1:0-10065 GCA_001804165.1 Omnitrophica bacterium RIFCSPLOWO2_01_FULL_45_10
GATGTCCTTGGTTTGAAGGCCCCGCCTCGCAAAACTGTCGCTCCGGCCTCTCTGACCCCTCTGGCAATCTGAAGAAGCAATCTCTTATTCTCGACAGAACAGGGACCTGCCATCATAACAATCTTTTTGGCGCCTGCTCTTATTCTCGGAGCGATTTCTATTATGCTGCCCTCTTTTTTAAAATCTCTCGAAGCCAATTTATACGGTTTTAAAATCGGGAGGACCTTCTCGACACCCGGAAATGCCTCCAAGGGCTGCACCCTTATAACGTCTTCTTCTCCTATGACTCCTACTATCGTCCTCTCGACTCCCTTTGATAGCCATGGCTTTAGTCCCAATTTTCTTATCCTGGCTACTAAATGGTCGATCTGCTTCTTAGTCGCATCCGGCCGTAGTACTATTATCATGGTCTGACTCCTCTTTTCGTAACTTTTTTCAGGGCTACAACGAACTTCCCGTTCTCTTCTCGCGTTCCGATGGTAACGCGGATATATGAATCGAGTCGCCACGCCTTCATATCCCGCACAATGACGCCTTCATTCAACAATGCCTTAAAAACCCTGACACAATCTTCTTTTATGTTGACGAGAATAAAATTTGTCGCGCTGTTCACGTATTCCAATTTCATCTTATCAAGCTCGGAATATAAATATATTTTCTCTTTCTCTACGTGAGACAATGTCTTTTTTAGAAAATCGTCGTCATCGAGCGCCGCGGCCGCTCCAATCTGCGCCAATAGATTCACGTTGAACGGCTCCCGAGCCCTCTCCATATAATCTATGAATTCGTCATTTGATACACCGTAACCTATCCGCAGGCCCGCTAAACCGTATGCCTTTGAAAATGACCTCGAAACAACGATGTTAGGCCGCGCGAAGATATAGTCGAGGCCGTTTGGATAATCTTTGAAAGCCCGAAAGGCAAATTCGAAATAGGCCTCATCGAGAAAAACTATCACATCACGAGAAATACCTTCCAAAAATTCCTCAATTTCCTTTCTTGTCACATATGTACTTGTTGGGTTATCAGGATTCGCTATGAATACCATCTTGGTCTTGGGCGTTATCGCGGCCCCCATCGCTTTAAGGTCGTATCTTAAACCCTTAGCAAGCGGCACAATTGTGATTTTGGCGTTCTGAACCTGCGATGCTATCTCATATATGAGGAAGGTGGGGCTCGCTATGACGACCTCATCACCTTCATCCACAAACGTCTTTACTGCCAACGTGATAATCTCATCGGATCCGTTTCCGATAATGAGGTTCGATTCCTTGACCCCCAACTTCTTTGCCAATTTTCTTTTAAGGTAAAAACTGGACGCGTCGGGGTATCTATTGATATTGTTAAGACTTTTCCTTACCGCGGCAATCGCATTGGGTGATGGCCCAAGGCAATTCTCGTTGGACGCCAATTTTATGACATTTTTTAACCCGAGCTCCCTCTGGACCTCTTCGATAGGTTTCCCGGGGACGTAGGGTTTGACTTTCAATATGTTTGATCTCACTATCATGGTTAAACTCGTGATTGGCGTATAGCGTAAAGTAAATGTTTTATTTTTCTATACGCTAAACGCTATCCGCTATACGCTAAATACTACACTTCATTTCCCACCGGATACGAGCCGAGTATCTTCACGAAACTCGCCTCATGCCGCAACTCAACCAGCGTCTTTCCAACCTTCGGATCAAGATGATGGCCTTCGAGGTCTACGAAGAAGTAATACTCCCACGGCCTAACCTTGGACGGCCTCGACTCTATCTTCGTCAGATTAATGGCGTATCTTTTGAACGGCGTAAGTATATCATGAAGCGCGCCGATCTTGTCCCTGACCGAAAACATTATAGATGTCTTGTCCTTCTTCGTCGGCTTTGCCTCAGTCCTGCCTATTACAAGGAACCGCGTCACGTTATGCGTAGAATCCTCGATCGAGCGATAGAGCACTTTAAGATCGTATCTATCGGCGGCGAGAATGTTTGCTATACAGGCGGCGCTTTTATCCTTTGAGGCGATTTCAGCCGCCTTGGCGGTGCTCGACACCTCAATAAGTTCTGCCCTTGACATGTTTGACTCAAGCCACAATCTGCACTGCCCGAAGACCTGAGGATTAGAATATACCTTCTTTATCTTGGCCCTGTCAGTTTGTTTCGAAAGGAGATTGTGGGATATTTCCAAGAAGATTTCGGAGCATATCTTTAAGTCGGAATCAATGAACATATCGAGTGTATGATTGACCGCGCCTTCGATGGAATTCTCGATCGGAACCACGCCGTAATCGGCCAAACCCTTTTCTACTTCGCTGAAAACATCGCTTATGGTCCTCGAACTTGTGTACGCGACGCTTGAACCGAATTTCTTCATGCTCGCTATATGAGTGAAAGTCAACTCGGGGCCAAGGTACGCGACCTTGAGCGCCTTCTCCAGTCCAAGGGCTGAGGACATCACCTCTCTGAATATCGCTTTTAATGATTCGTTCGACAAAGGGCCTTTGTTTTTCGCGATCAACTTTTTGTATACCTCCATCTCCCTATCCGGCACGTAGATGGAAGCATTGAGGCGCTTTTTCAATTTGCCGATATCTAAAGTGACCTTCGCCCTTCTGTTCAAGAGGCCCAAAATTTGAGAATCTATTCCGTCGATTGTTTTACGCTGTCTCTTCAGGTTCGCCATCTTTTATCTTCTCCTCATTAACGATATCAGGGGTGCCGGTTACATCTTTTTTTTCTAATCTCCCTGTTTCTGTATCCATCACTTTAGTGCTGACTTTTTCTTTTATAAAATCAAGATCGCTTTCCTTGAATTCTTTGAGCCTCGGTAGATCGTCCATCGACTTCAGCCCGAAATGCTGCATGAAAAAATTGGTCGTTCCGTAGAGAATCGGCCGTCCCGGGCCATCGCGCCTGCCTCGGGACCTTATCATGCCGTGTTCTTCGAGGGTGCGCAGGACACCGTCAACATTGACGCCCCTTATTACCTCTATCTCACTGCGCGTAATCGGCTGCTTATACGCGATAATGGCCAATGTCTCCAGAGACGGACCGGTGAGCCGATCCGGTTTCTTGTCGTAAAGCGCCGATATCCATTTTGCGAAGTATGAGTCG
The DNA here is from genome assembly GCA_001804165.1 of Omnitrophica bacterium RIFCSPLOWO2_01_FULL_45_10. Taxonomy (GTDB): domain Bacteria; phylum Omnitrophota; class Gorgyraeia; order 2-01-FULL-45-10; family 2-01-FULL-45-10; genus 2-01-FULL-45-10-A. The sequence goes on from MHFL01000011.1 coordinate 3,099, forward strand.
GTGAGCATCTGAAATCCACCTGCTATCTCTCGTATCTGAAAACTCCTTCCGGACGCGGCATACTCGGAATTCAGTTCTTCTATAAGCGCTAAAATATCCTGAGGGCTCACATCCTCTTTTAATATCTCCTTCATGGCGCTTAAGGAGAGCGGTGTAATGCTCGCGAAGATGAGGACCTCGATTATCCTCTTCGCTTCGTCCCTATCCATTATTCGATTCTCCCAGGGGTGTTATCGATTTCTCGTTCCTTATTATTTCTATCTCGCCGAATGGACCGATCTGTCTTACGACGATTTCTTTCAATCTCATCAATTCCAATAAGGCCAGAAAAATAGTGATTATTTCGAATTTACTCTTCGCTGCCTTGAAAAGTTCTGTGAAGAATATCACATTTTTGTACACCAATAGATGCAGGATGTCATGAATTTTTTCTGATACCGTGAACTCGTCCTTTACGACCTGAAGAAATACTTCTCTGGGAACATCTTTCAAAACTTTCGTGAACGCGGTTATGAGGTCGAATAAGGACGCTTCAAAAAAATCGTCTCCTGTTTCTTCGCTTTTAGGGTCAACGTCCTTTCCTCCTCGCGCAAAGAAATGCCTTTCGCGTGACTCCATCTGCGCTAGGGTAGACGCCGCGTCTTTGAACTTTTTATATTCGAGCAGTCTTTTTACAAGTTCAGCCCTCGGGTCCTCTTCCTCTTTCTCCTCTTCGCCGGCCTGGTCCGGGGGAAGCAGCATCTTAGATTTTATATGCATCAGCGTCGCGGCCATAACGAGAAACTCTCCGGCGATATTCAGGTCCAGCAACTTCATAAGTTCCAGATATTCCAAATACTGGTCCGTTATCTTCGCTATAGGAATATCATAAATGTCGATCTCCTCCTTCTTAATCAGGTAAAGAAGGAGGTCCAGCGGCCCTTCGAAGACTTCAAGTTTTACTTTATATGTCATACTGTCAAATTTATCAATTGCTTCACCTCGAGCACTGTCTCGGAGGCAACATCGCGCGCTTTTCTCGCGCCTCGAGCGAGTATCTGTTCAACCATGGAATCCGAAACTGCCTTTCTTCTCATGCTTATCGGCTCGAGATATTCCGTCAGGATCTTGGCCAATCTCTTTTTACACTCGGTGCATCCGATTATCCCCTTCTCGCATCCGACCCGGACTTCCTCTATCACCTTTGATTCCGCAAAGGCGGCGAAGTAGCTGTGAACGGTGCACACGTTCGGATGACCCTTATCGGTCACATGGATGCGTTTTGGATCTGTCACCATCTTGTATACCTTCTTTGCTATCGTATTCGGCGGATCTGATATGGCGATATAATTTCCATAACTCTTCGACATCTTCCTATTATCTATCCCTAAAAGTTTCGATGTCTTCGTGAGTATAGGCTCCGGCTCCGGGAAGAGATTCTTCTTATAAAGCGCGTTGAACCGCCTGACTATCTCGCGCGTCAATTCCAAGTGGGGCAATTGATCTACTCCTACCGGAACCGCGTCCGCCTTATAAATGGCTATGTCCGCGGCCTGAAGAACCGGATAGCCCAGGAAGCCGAATGTAGCCAGTTCTCTACCCTTAATCTCGCGTAACTGTTCTTTATATGTCGGACATCTCTCGAGCCATGCCAATGGCGTGATATCGCCGAAGACCATGGCGAGTTCCAGGTGTTCGGGTACATGGGATTGAATAAATATCACGGACTTTTCAGGGTCCAGCCCCACAGCGATAAAATCGCGCACCATCTCGTGGATATTCTCTCTCAACTCCTTTGGGTCCTCGTACTCGCTCATAAGGGCGTGCCAATCGGCAACCATGTAGAAACACTGATGCGTATCCTGTAATTTAACCCAATTATTGAGAGCGCCGACCAGATGACCTAAGTGCAGTTTCCCTGTCGGCCTCATTCCGCTCAAAATTCGTCGTTCGTCCTTCGTCCTTCGTCCTTCGTTCATTCTCGTTTCCTCGACTCTAGTCTTCGCGCGACCTTCTCGATGGTATAGATCTCGATGAGATCCCCTACCTTTATTTCATCATGTCTCTCTAAAGCGATGCCGCACTCAAATCCCTCATTTACCTCGCGAACATCATCTTTGAAACGTTTAAGCGACGATATTTTCCCCTCATATACTACCGCCTTATCGCGTATGAGCTTCGCGATCCCTGTCCGCACAATCTTGCCCTTCACAACCAAGCAGCCGGCGACAGTGCCAACCTTTGAAACCTTGAAAACCTGCTTCACCTGAGCCCTGCCCACGAAGACCTCTTTTGAATATGGCTCCAGAAGGCCCTCCATCGCGGCCATGACATCCTGAATCGCCTCGTATATTATGCCGTAAACCTTGATCTCAATTCCTTCCTTCGCCGCTAATTCTTGAGCGCCCTCATCGATCTTGACGTTAAAACCCATCACGACCGAGTTTGAGACGGCCGCGAGCATCACGTCGGATTCGTTTATATTGCCTACATCCGCGTGTATGATGTTTATAGAAACGTCCTTCGCGTTCAATTCTTGAAGAGATTTTTTAATCGCCTCGACAGAACCCTGGACATCTCCTTTAAGGACTATCGCGAGTTCTTTCGCGATGCCATCCTTTAACTGCGCATAAAAATCTTCTAACGTAACCCTCTTCGACATCTTTAGGCGCCTGGCCCTCTCCTCATCCTGTTTCAATAATGACAGGACCTTCGCCTTCTTCTCGTCTTTAACCACAAAGAACTGGTCTCCGGCCATCGGAACGCCGGATAGGCCCAGGATGCTGACCGGTTTTGACGTCGCGGCGGCGTCCACGCGAACGCCCTTGTCATCCATCATCGCCTTTATCTTACCGTAATGCATTCCGCTCAAAACAATATCTCCCACCTTTAGCGTTCCATTCTTCACAAGGACGGTCGCCACGGGCCCCTGGCCGCTCGACAACTTTCCCTCTATCACCACTCCCCTTGCCCTAAGGTGGGGATTAGACTTCAATTCGAGCAATTCCGCTTCAAGCAAAAGCATCTCTAATAAATTATCAACTCCAATTCCTGTCTTTGCCGAGACTGGCACGGTGATAGTCTTGCCGCCCCAATCTTCCGGCGCGAGGCCGAGTTGCGATAATTGTCCTTTTACCTTCTCTATATTGGCCGAAGGAAGATCGCTCTTATTTAAAGCCACCACTATCGGCACGCCGGCTGCCCTAGCATGGTCGACCGCCTCTTTAGTCTGCGGCATCACCCCGTCGTCCGCCGCGACTACCAGGACAACTATGTCGGTCGCGTTTGCGCCGCGCGCTCTCATGGCCGTAAACGCCTCATGGCCAGGCGTGTCAAGAAATGTCACGGAGCCGTTCTTGAACTTAACTTCATAAGCGCCTATATGCTGAGTTATTCCGCCTTTCTCTTTATCCGCGACGCGCGTCTTCCTGATAAAATCCAACAGGCTCGTCTTGCCGTGATCAACGTGCCCCATGAATGTTACTACCGGCGGGCGATGAACGAGATGCCGCACATCCTGTTTCTCCTCCAATTCACGATGCTCCATCGCCGCTTGCCCTTCCAACTCGACCGGCCTTTTGTACTCAATACCGAAATCTTTGAGCAGTCCTTTTACGACATCCTCTCCCAGGTTCTGATTTATAGTAGCAAATACGTTTTTAGCCATCAGGTTCAAAATCAGCTCGTTGGCCTTTATGCCGAGTTGAGCCGCGAGTTCTTTCAATGTAATCGGGGTCTCAACTTCCAATACCTTTGGTTTGACCTCCTCGACCGGAATGGGCTCTTTTATCGGCTCAACCGCTTCTTTGGGCTTTTCGGGTTGGATGATTGTTTCGGCGCTTTTTGGCTTTTCGGCGGGCCTTATTTCCTCGGCGGGCTTCTCCGCCTGGATGGGTCGTCCTTCTTTCGGGCCGGTGGCCTTAACTTCAGGGGATATCTTTTTACTTACGTCTACGGTAATCGCTTCTTTATGGAGTTTCTTCTCAACCGGGGTCTTAATCGTATTAATCTTTTCTTTTACAACTTCAATTTTTTTTGCCTCAAGCGGCTTCCGCTCTTTTGGCAAGGCGGGCGGGGCTTCTTTAACCTCCGGCCTTTTAGATGTCCCTCTCTCCTTTTTGAGCGGCTTTTCCTTGGCCACGATTCTCTTTTTGGCTGGAGCCGGCTTTCCGGCCTTTTTCGGCGCCGGCTTTTCGGACTTAGCTCGAGCTGCTGCCTTTGACTTCTTCTCTTTAGTCTCTTTTGCTTTAGACTTTTTTATCATTCTCACCATATAATGCCTTAGCCGACTTTATTATCTTTTCGGCAGTCTTCTTGCCTATTCCTTCAAGCTTTGTCATCTCTTCGGATGTCAGCCCTTTAATTTTATCCACCGTATCATACCCTGCGGCTCGCAATATCTTCTCGACCTTCTTACCAACGCCGTCAAGTTCAGTAAGTTTAATATCTCGCTTCTCTTCTTGTTCTTCCTTGGCCTTTTGATCTTTGGCCGTATTTTCCATTTCTTCAAGGGCCAACTTTTCCTTCGCTTTTGCCTCTTTACTTCGTATGTCTATCTCCCACCCTATCAATTTGGAGGCGAGCCGAACGTTCTGTCCGTGTTTACCTATGCCTATCGAGAGTTGATCTTCCGGCACGAGCACCTCTATCCTTCTTTTCTCCTTATCTAACTTTATCTCGCTAATTTGAGTGGGTTTAAGAGATTCTTTCACGTATTCCTTTATGTCATCGGTCCATCGGACAATGTCGACCCTTTCTCCGTGGAGCTCTCTGACTATTTCCTTCACTCGCGAGCCCCTCATCCCAACGCAGGCGCCAACCGGATCAACCTTCTCGTCCTTTGACCATACCGCTATCTTGGTCCTTTCCCCTCCCTCTCTCGCGATGGCCTTTATCTCAACTATGCCTTCCGTTATCTCCGGCACCTCTAGTTCAAATAGTCGCTTTACGAAAGTCGCGTCGGCCCTTGACATAAGGATCTGCGGGCCATGTGCGGTTTTATTAACCTCCATAATATACGCGCGCAGCCTGTCGCCCTGCTTATAATGCTCTCCGGGACACTGCTGGGGCCTCGGCAGTATACCTTCTGCCTTGCCCAAATCAACGATGATATCGCCCTTTTCGAACCTGTGAACCGCGCCACTCGTAATCGTGCCTACCCTCTTCTGATAGTCTTCAAAGATGATGTCGCGTTCCGCCTCTCTTATCTTCTGGATTATGACTTGTTTAGCCGTCTGCGCCGCGATCCTTCCGAACCCCTCGGACCTTATTTCTTTGCCTTCGCTGAATATCTTAATCTCTCCGGTTGCGCGGTCTATCGCGACTGACACATCCGCTTCCTTGTTGCCCATTATCTTTCTGCCCGCGCTCGCGAGGGCGGACTCTATGGCCTTGAAAAGGATCTCTTTGTCGATGCCCTTTTCGCGCTCTATGTGCTCCAGTATCGTCAATAACTCCTCATTCATTTTTTACACCTCGTATCGTCGTTCGTATATCGTACTTCGTACATCGTTTTCAGTTAAGGAAACCTTATCTTCAATTGCGCCTTAGCGATCTTATCCCGCGGTATAATCGTGCTTACCCCTTCCGACTCTATGACAATCTTATCTTCATCCATGCCTATGAGCCGGCCATAATGTTCTCTTTTCATATCAATTGGCTCATAGGTCGTTACATTGAGCTCCTTTCCCATAGACCGCTCGAAGTCACGGTCTGTCTTAAGCGGCCTGTCAAGGCCCGGAGATGAAACTTCCAAAAGATGTCGTTCATCTATGATGGCCGCTTTATCCAGTCCCTCACTCAAATAATTATTCAACTTTTCACACTCATAAACGCTGATACCGTCTCCCGCTTTGTCGACCAATAGTCTTAGCGTCATGCCGCCCTGCTCACGCCTATATGTAATATCGACCAACTCAATACCATTTGCATCGAGATAATCAGTTATTAATTCTTTAACGCGCTCAACGATTTCCGGATGGGGGCTCATTTGAAAAAAAAATGGGTTTATAAAACTAAACCCACTTTCCCTCCTTTTCGAAAAGTATAACAAATTATACTATAAGATATTCTCCTGTCAAGCAAAATCTTAGTTTGTACATAAAGGTAACAATTGCCTGTTTGATTATAATTAGGTGTTTAGGCCAAAGAGGCAGCATTATTACCGGTAGCCACAAAGCTTACGCCAGTAGGTAAACTGGTGGTAGTAAAACTTATCTTATCACCAGAATTTTTGTTTGTGGCTGCTAACTTAAATCTATTCTGCAACCGGCAATGGCATTGTCAAATTAAAATCCACTGTCTTTGCCTCGCCTTGGGTTGTAAAGCTAACGGTCTTTTCCTGGACTTCATTCCATGGTGCGGTAGCTCTTAGTTTATAGGTGCCGACTGAGATATTTTGACTAAAGTAATATCTGCCGTTTGCAGGAACATATCGGGTGTCAAACAACGTACCACCTTGCTGTATTAATTCTATCCTTATAGTATCTATGCTCCCGTTTGCTACATATACTGTGCCTGAAACAGCGCAACTTGGAATCTTTTGTAAAGTTACACTGAAGGGTAAAACTTGGTTATTCCTCAGAGTAGCTGCACCTAAATATGACTTATAACCATCTTTACTTACCTTAATATAGTAGGTGCCGTCAGGAATATTATTACTGGAGAGATAAAATTTACCTTGGCTATCGGTGGTGCTTTCGGCCAGAACCTGAGTTTTAGACAAGTTAAGTATAGATACCTTGGCCTCTTCTAAGGGTATATTTCCTTCCTGATAAATTGTGCCAAAGACAAGGGGGATGACCACTTTGATATAGTCTGTTCTCGTCTTAGTCTTTGAGCCCTGTGGACCCGTGACGGTAAGACTCACCGTGTAAGTCCCGAGTAGTTCATAGGCATGGGTGGGGTTTTCCAAATTGCTTATTTCTCCATCGCCAAAATCCCATAAGTAATTAGTGATCTCACCGATTGAATTATTACTAAATTGAAC
>MHFL01000011.1:10099-12956 GCA_001804165.1 Omnitrophica bacterium RIFCSPLOWO2_01_FULL_45_10
GAGGGGTATAGATGTGGTCGGCATAAGCTCTTACTGTGATCTGCTCTACATAGTCATTGGTAAGATCATCGTATCCCTCAAGAGTTACTTCTATTCCTTTAATAATTGCGCGAGAAGGCAAATCAAAATCAAAATTATAATAGTCTTGATAGGCAACCCCATCATAAATCCGCAACCTAAAATTGGCGTTATTCAACTCTGAGGCCGACCAAATTCTTCCCCATGTGTCATTACTTGCTCCTAAAATATAAACCTTCTTAGATTCGCTAAAGGGAATAGTCTTTCCCGCTTGTGTATAGGAAGCACCGCCATCCCAAGAAAGTTCCACACCAACTCCATTGGGAGAAGTATTGGAATGGTAAGTATACAGATCGTCGCTATAGTAGGCATTAAAAGGTTCTATCCAATCATTATGGTCTTGCCCTGTTCCCCTTGGTGACTTCGGAATCCTGCATATATCTGGCTCGATGACCACACCATTTGAGGGAAATACATGCCAACCAGCGTTTACCTGGTCATAAATTTTTAGGATCGCGGGAGGGATTTCAACCATTGGAGGATTTCCTTTAAGTCTGAAAACGACCACAGGTTTTCTTCTCTCTTGGGGTTTTGCTTCAAACTGCCAGAGGATATCTTCAATGCCGATAGAGCCATCTTCAGCAGAAATGATTTCGATGTCGGGTGGTATTTCCTGGGTGAGTTCAGCCGAGATGGAAAAATCAAAAGGATTTTCGCGATAGATGTTAAGGTTATAATTGTTTTCGGATATATTCTCTAACTCTGACCGGATGGGATAAGAATAAACTTTGGCATTTTCTAATTCTTCATCAGTTAGATCTACATCGTTGAGCACTATCTTTGTAGTTCCAAATACTGTGACGTCCTGGTCTAATCCATAAGTTCCGTTGGTACTTTCTCCAAAAAGATTAAAAGAGACAAGCTGGTCTTTAGGATCAATACCTTCACTTTCCTTCTTATACCACACATAGAATGTCTCGTGTTGATCTGGCTCAATTTCCTTTGTCTCAGCGCTTATAAAAGGAAGCTCATGTGATAAAAATCCCGAAGAGAATTTCGCATAATACTGGGTTTCTAACTTGAACTTTGCCTTAACATTTCCCTCATTCTTAACTCTAACCCTTGAAAAAATATCTTTTTTATAAAGAGATGGACCCTTATCATATTGAAACGGCCCTTCTTTCCCCCAGACCGTCATTAAATTCTCGATGGAGATTATCTTTCCTTTCACAAGAGGTGGGATTGCTCTATCCCTGATATTCCAAAGGGCTTGATGGGCATTACGAGAAATAAGGTCGGCTGAAGCAAAACCGTCTCTTAAAACTCCTGCTCCAATACTAGCTATCTGCTCATTTGTTTTGATTTCATTAAGCTTCTTCGCTAGATCAAAAAACCAAGCGCCAGAGGTTCCCAGAGGTACGCCATGCAGAAGCGAGAAAAACTTTACCGTTGACATCCCTAGCTTATAAGCCACCTCTAACAGCCCTTCTTCATTTATTTTAATCTCCCAAAGGGTTTGGGGTGTAAGCGTTTCTATAGAATAATTGCTCCTGATAAAGACATTTCCTGAACGCCGCCACTTAATGTCCTCTCTATATAAATTTACTTCCTCCTGACTTAAAGAACCAATGTTACTTAAAACCTCATTTTTTAATTCATCTAAACTGTTTTTTCTCTCGGTGCATTTTGCTATTAAATCAAAAACGGCTGTATCTGAGTAAGAAAAATTATTGGCTTTTAGTCTATCCACAAACTCTGCTCCTGCTGCCTTCAGCAATTCTTCCAACTTGCCTTTTGCTATCTCTGCCATTATCCATCCATGCGTATCTATCATATCTATCAAGTCGGTTAGATGGGGGTATTTTTCAACTAACCTTACATAATCTGCTATACCTAATGCTGAAACTTGCTTTACCTCAAAAAATGCAGGAAAACGCGCATTGAATACATCCATTGCCAAATCCATGATCAATCTATTTATCGCTTCATCTTTCCTAATATTAAAATCATCAGTAATCCAAGCAACCCGGCTTACCCCTCCTATTCCTCCTATACATATTTCATCAAATGAACCCTTTGCCGAATTTATAATTTCCTCAATGGCATTCTGTAAATCTTTACTAAAAATATTTAGATTAATAGAATACTGACTCTGCGTTGTCTCGTCGTCCGTTACTGTCAAAGTAACTGCATGGCTCCCTGTAGTTAAATAGGCATGCGTTACTCGGATTCCTTTCGCAGTAGCACCATCATCAAAGTTCCATTCACAAGAGATCGTTACCCCATCTGGATCGTATGAGGATGAGGCATCAAAGGTTATCTCTTCTCCTATGTCGGGAGTCTGCGGTGAATAGGTAAATACTGCGATGGGTAGAGACTTAATGCTTACGGAAAAATCTGTAGCCAAATTCGGATTATTGCCAAAAGGTACCCACTCAGAACTAAGCCCGTGCTCATCCATAGTCCTTGCCTGCCAGTGGTAGTTGCCATTAATCAGTCCGTAAGCAGCGACATTAACCCTGCTATCGGTTGTTAAACCACTTTCCTTGGTGAATCTCTGTAAAAAACTTCCAGAGTATTCATCTACTCTTCTTAATTCTATTTGCAGTTTTACCCTGTCTCCATCAGGGTCGCTTACATCAGCTGCAAAGAATACAGTCGGTTCATCTGTGATACCACCAATTGATACACTTGTGGCCATATCTGATTTAAACTGTGCTAAATTTGCAGGAGGATTGGGAGGCTGATTAACCAAAGTATAAATCACCGTAAAGGATTGGGATGCTGTAGCACCTGTGGTGTCCCTCAAAGTCACTGTCCAGTAGAGCGTTCCAGACCA
>MHFL01000012.1:0-10058 GCA_001804165.1 Omnitrophica bacterium RIFCSPLOWO2_01_FULL_45_10
AATCGGCGCGGGCATCGGCGGGAAATGGGCGCTGTCCCTGATTTATATAGTGATAATATTATGAAGAGGAACAGAGAAAGTATCCCTATTATCCATATCATCGGTCTTCCAGGTGCAGGGAAAACAACCTTATCGCAAAAATTAAGCAAGGCATTGAAAGTGCCGGTACTTCGTGTTGGTCCACACCGGGTGCGATTTCCAGAGACAGCCATTGGTGAGGCCGATGCGTGGGTTGCGTTATTTCGAGAGATGTCACTGCGTCAATGGAAGAATTGTATACTCGAGACTACGGGATTAAATCGAAGGGAAGTTTTTCTAAGCACAGCATTACCTTTTGAGCGCATATTTACGATAAAACTGGAGGCGTCGCGTAAGTCCCTTGGCAAGCGAATACGGAAAAAGAAGAAGGAAGAGCGAGGGGGTCAGTGGTTTTACAGCGCAGAATGTCCCGATAAACATGAATTTGTCCGAAAGTTTTTTAAGCACTTTCGTAGACTCCCGGCAAATTGTTATATTAATACCGATCAGCTCACAAAAGCAGCGGTATATCAGCGGGCATTAAAAGAGATAACGAACTTAAGATAGAAAGAATGCAAGCGGAAATTACAAAAAAGGCGACGATCCATTGAGAAAATTAGAAATTATAGTTAACGGCAAGAAGAAAACGATTGATTGTAATGTTACATTGATAGATTTGTTAAATGGAATGAAGTTCTATCCTGAGACTGTAGTCATAAGCTTAAATGATGTCATAGTAGATCGTAATGACTACGGAATGAAAACACTAAAAAACAATGATTCTGTAGAGATAATTAGATTCATGAGCGGAGGATAAACCATCGTGGAATTGGGTAAATTCGCGTGGGTTGGTCATCCTATGGCATTCGAGGATATTTATGGTTTTATGCCCTCCGCAAGAATATTTAAACCTATAATATCCAAAATCCCGCCTTCTTTAATAGAAAATATATGCGAACTTCTCTCACCTCAAAACTTCATAGATTTTGAATTAAATTCTAAAACAAAGAAAGCAATATCCGGCGCTGGCATCTTTATTCCATTAACTATGAGACAAATGATAATGTTAGAAGAAGAGATAATAATGAGAAAAATTATTTCCGCGTGTAAGATAGCGCAGCGTTTAGGCGCTAAGCTAGTAACGTTAGGCGGCGCGGCTTCCATGGTAGGGAATGAGGCCTTGGATATTGCTAAAAAGGTAGATATTCCCATAACAAGCGCAAAGAATTATATAGCCAGTTTAGCCGTGGATGGCATTCTTAAGGCTTGTGAAATGTTAGATATAGAGCCTAAAAAGTCATCGGTAGCGATAATAGGAGGCGCGACAAGTAGTCTTGGTAATGTTTGCTCGCGTATATTAGCTAACCACTTTGGGCAAATATTGTTAGCCGAAAAATTTGAAGATATAAACATGGTAGATGAGTTATTGAACAATGTAAAATCAACTGATGCTAAAATTATTTTTAGAAAATATGTATCGGAAATAACGAAAGAAGCCGATGTCATTTTGGTGCCTATTTTCGCACCGGGCGTAGATTTTAATATAAAAGAGCTTAAATCCGGCTCAGTATTATGTGATGCCGTCGCGCCTTTTTATATTGGGAGAAGTGTAAGAAGCCAGAGAAAAGATATTTTAGTATTCGAGGCTCCATGGTGCAAGTTGCCCGAAAATAATACAATCAAAAACGAAAAATTTAATAGTCTACAACCAAACGGTGTGATATATGCCTGCTTAGGCGAAGGAGTTATTTTGACAATGGAAGGCAGGTTCGAAAATTTCTCTCTTGGCCGAAAAAATATAACACCCGAGAAAGTCAAAGAGATATCAATAATTGCGTTTAAGCATGGCTTCCGATTACCGGACTTAAGGTGCAATGGTTATGTATACACAAAGGACGATATAACTGACCTTAAGAAATTAAGAGAGGCAAATGCATTAAAGGCAGGACAGACCATTAATATATGAAACTACTTAATGTATTTAAGGTCGTCATAATCGTATTTCTTCCGCTTGTGGCTTTGACCCTGTATTTTCTGTATCCATTTAAAGAGAATAAATTAATATTCACTATTTTTATATTGTTTTTTGTATTTGAGAGAACCTGGGAAGGCCTGTATACAAGCAGGGAAAAGGATAAAGATAAAATAGAGACAGATTGGACGCTGCCAATATCGGTCCTTTCATACGTAGCGCTTGTTCTTCTGTGTCTGGCTGAATTTTACATGATAGATAGAAGGGTTAATTTATTGGCAGGGATTGTAGGAATGACTGGCTATACTGCCGCATTGTTCTTAAGAATATGGGGAGTGAGATCATTGGGTGACCAATGGTCAATACATATTATAGGCGAGTCAAAGATACAAACAGGACAAATGCTCATTACGGGCGGCGCATATAAATATATGAGACATCCTGTTTATCTCGGGATAATTTTAGAACAGATCAGCATCCCATTATTGGCAAATTTATATTATACCTTTTTTATTGCGCTGGCTTTTACCATTCCATTTCAACTCTTAAAAATAAGGCTTGAAGAAGCAGAAATGGAAAAGAGGTTTGGCAACAACTACGTCGCTTATAAAAAGAGCGTGCCCGCCTTTAATTTATTTTTATGGAAGAAGAGATATCAACTCAGATAGATTCAATGAAGAATAAGGGAATTAGATTGTGAAGAAAGATATATTAGAATTAATAAAGAAAACCGGCTCGATACGGCACTTTAAAAAAACGAGAATTTCTGACCGTCTAGTTGATACAATTTTAGAAGCTGGGGTGTGGGGGCCTTCTATATTTGGTATTCAACCGTGGCATTTTGTAGTAGTGAAGAATCCGCTTCTTATAAAAAAAATTGCATCGATAGTAGATAGGAATTCACATAAAACTATAGGTGGTGTTAGAAAGCTTTTACAGATGTGTTCAGCGGTAATAAAAAACTGTAAACTTTTGATAGCTGTTTGCGTCAATGGCAGTGCAAAAAAGACTGCATCGCGCTATGGGGTATTATATAAAAAGAAAGCCGCAATTGCAGAGTTATTGGCTTCAGGTGCCGCTATACAGAATATGTTTCTGACATTAACTTCTTTAGGTCTCGGCGGTGTTTGGCTGGATGCCCCAACTATTTTCCCCTATGAGATTAATAATATCTTGGATGAAAAAGACAACATAGTTTCACTACTTGCCATAGGGTATCCTAACCAAAGCGTACGACGGTCGATTCGTAATTATAATACGCTAGTGAAATTCATATAAAATGATAAAACATCAAAACTACGATGTAATAATTATTGGCAGCGGGATAGGTGGCCTGGTTTGCGGTTGTTATTTGGCTAAACATGGCATGAAGGTTTTGATTATCGAAAAACATACGCAAACAGGGGGATATTGCACTTCTTTCACAAGAGACGGTTATCATTTTGATGTTGCAGTTCATTCTTTAAGAGGCGTAAAAGAAGAAAACCAAATAGGGATACTTTTTAAAGATTTAAATATTAAAAGCAGTACTTTAATGACTAGAATAGATCCATCCGATGCAATTGTTTTCAAAAATAAGCGATTACATATATATAATGATATTGATAACACCATAAGGTCTTTTGTGTCAGTTTTTTCAAATCAAAAAAAAGAAATTGAAAGGTTTTTTTTATTTGTTACCAAGACCGATTTTACTACGCTTTATAAACGGGCATTTAAAAATACGTTTAGAGAGTTGTTAGACAATTTTTTTTATGATGAAGAGCTCAAGACTTGTTTTAATATTTTGCTTGGTAACCTCGGATTGGATTCAGATAGAATATCTGCCTTTTCAACATTAGTTTTCTTTAGGGAATTGTTTACAGATGGTGGTTATTATCCAAAAAATGGAATGCAAGCATTTCCCAACGCTTTAGAAAAAAAAGTAAAAGAATATGGCGGAGAAGTTTTGCTTTTTAACGAAGTCCAAAAAATTGTAATAAAAAATAGTAAAGTAGATGGTGTTGTTTTAAAAAATGGAGATTTTATTAGAAGCAGATTAGTTGTGTCAAATGCTGATGCACAACAGACATATCGTATGTTGATCGGAAAGGAATATCTTGACAAAGATTTGTTGAGGCGGCTCAATCATCTGATTGTATCGCCATCCGCCCTTATTGTATATTTAGGAATTAACAGCAAATTGAAAAACGAAGAAAGATGTTGTACGTTATGGTATTTCCCTTCTCAAAATTCCGTAAGATGTTATAAAGAATGCTTTGAGAGTAAAGTGACCCAAATAGGCGAATATTCAATCTGCGGGCTTTCTTCGTTAAGTGTATCCCATCAATTAAATCATGGAAAAGTATCAGTAAGTCTAACTTCTATGGCGCCATGGAAAGAAGAGAATTATTGGAGTATAAACAAAGAAAAAGTCGCAGAGAAAATTATCCGTAAAGCAATAGAAGCCCTAGGCATTCCTCGCGGTGGAATAGAATTAAAGGAAATAGCAACGCCTTTAACATTGTATAAATATACGTATAACCATAATGGTGCATTATATGGATGGGCATCGATTCCTCGCCAAATTAATAAATGTATAATGCCCCAAAAAAGCAGAATAAAAGGACTGTATTTATGCGGACATTGGGCAACGCGTGGGTGGGGGCAAGGGGGGATATCGATGGTTGTTAATTCAGGACGTACAACAGCGAATATGATACTTAAGCCCAGTACTTCTTCAAAATTAGGTGTAACTAATGTTTCGCACGCCTATTCATAAGGAAATAATATGATTTTTTATACCTTATCAGGATTGATTAATGGACTTACCGCTACTATAGTAGGATTCTTTGTTTATACACGAAACAAAAAAAGCATTGCTAATATAGCATTTTCACTATTTTGTTTATGCGTAGCGATTTGGAATTATTTTTATTTTGCCTGGCTAACAATAAGCACTAGCAGTAGAGAAGCTATATTTTGGCTTACAATATTGCTCATAGGTCCTATATTCATACCCGGTACTTTTTTACATTTTACGTTAGAGTTTTTGGATCTAAGTAAAGGATGGCGTAAAAAAACTCTCATTTATGGTTATATAATAGATTTTGTTTTCTTATATTTTCTGTTATTCTCTCACCTTTTTCTTGCTGGAGTGACGAAAAGAATATATTTTGAATATTTTCCGTACCCAGGAATTGTCTTTCATATCTTTTTATTTAAATTTCTTATGTATTCATTTTATGCGCACTATTTATTATATAAGGCTTATAGGCGTGCTGAAGGAACAAGATACTATCAGCTGAGATTATCTTTCTGGGGAATAATTATAGGATATATTGGGGGCGTGCCAATTTGGGCAATTTGGTATGGCTCACCCATTCCTCCTGTTACCCATATATTAGTATCAGTATATATGACCATGTTAGCATACGCCATTATTTTCTATAAACTTTTTGACATCGAAGTAATCATAAAGAAGACGCTGGTATTCGCGGGGTTGCTGGCGTCGGTGTTTGCGATATTTATACTGCCGACTTGGATTATTCAGGATTATCTCTTTAGGGGCGCTGGAACCGGCGGCAGGATGGCAGGTTTTGCCTTAAGCGCGGTGATACTTATACTTACGATGCGCAGAATTGAAACATTCCTCATAAACGTCACTGACAAATATCTATTCCAGAAGAAATACGATTATAAGGAATTGCTCAAAACGTTTACGGCGGAGGTGTTGACTGTCTTAGAATTAGAGAAATTGGTGAATCTCACCGTAGATAAATTGACGGATATCGTAAAACTTGCCTCTTGCGCCGTATTATTATTCGACGAAGAGAAGCAGGAATTCGCTGTTACGGCGTCAAAGAATGTGAAGGATTCCGAGGTTAAACTGATCAGGCCCGATGGGATAGTTACATTCTTAGAGCAAACCCAGGGGTACCTGTTAGTAAAAGAATTGAAGCAGAAGAGGATCTTCATCCCGGATTCGATTCAGGAAATCATCGATAAGTTAAGCGCGGAACTTATAATACCGATGGTCCTGCACGAAGAGGTCATGGGCATATTGTCTATGGGAAAGAAAAAGTCTGACGAGGAATATACGCAGGATGACCTGGATATACTCCTGCCGTTAGCCAAAACCCTTGCCATTGCCATATCCAACGCTAAACTATTCGTAGAACTTGGTAAGACGCAGGCCGAGGCGGCCCAAGCCGAGAAGATGGCTGTCATCGGGACCCTCTCGGCAGGCATAAATCATGAGATATGTAATCCGCTTGGCATAGCGCGCGGCCAGTGCGAGGCGTTTCTATTGAATTTAAAAGACGGGTTATATAAGGATAAGACGCTTGAGGAATTGTTGACTAAGGCAAAAGACATTATGACTAAGGTGATAAAGGAGACAGACAGGGCAACGGCCATTACGAAGAAATTATCGACATTCGCGAAGCCGGCGAAGGGCGAGGCGGAATTGGTTAATATTGAGCTTGAGTTGGAGGACGTCATAAGCCTTGTCGGTTATGAATTAAAATTGGAAAAGATTGAGTTTGACAAGCGCGTCGATAAGAATTTGCCTAATATATTGGTTGATAGGAAACAGTTCCAGGAAGTGCTTTTTAATCTTATAAGGAACGCAGGCCAAGCAATCGGCGAGAAAGGGAAGATCACGCTTTCTGCAAGACAGGAGAAAGCGAGAATATTTATAGAGATTCAGGATACGGGCTCTGGCATTCCGGAAGACAAGATAAAAATGCTATTCAATCCATTCTTTACAACGAAAGATCCCGGTAAAGGCACTGGCCTCGGCCTCTTCATCGTCCGCCAGGTCGTCGAGAAGAACGGCGGCAGGATATATCTTAAAGAAACAAAAGCCGGCGAGGGCACGACGTTCGCGCTGGAATTTCCGGTAGCGGCAGCAGAGAAGAAGGAAGCGCGGGCGGCGGCATAAGGCAGTAGGGCTAAAGCGAGATTGCTTCGTCGCCTTCGGCTCCTCGCAATGACACATTAGAATTGAGTTTTTTTAAGTAGATGAAATTACATAAAAGTTTGACAAAAGGTATAGAATATGATAGAATTTATTTGAATACAAAAGAATATGGAGGTTTAATATGTCTAAAGTGGTGACATTACGATTATCAGAGGATGAATACAAAAGGATCAGAGCCGCGGCTGGGATTGAGCATCGCGCCATCTCTAACTTCATCATCACATGGATCCTCGAGGAAATAGAGGAGTCTCACTGCATAGACCCCATTGAGATGGCTCAAATTAGATCAGATAAAAGACTGCTTGAGAAACTTAAAGCGGGCCATCGCGATGCCAATAGAATGAAAGGCAAACGCGTTGGATAAATTCAGGGTCTTTGAGACAGAGCAATTCTTAAAGGATCTTGAACAGGACTTTAGCGGTCAGATTGAACGTATAAAAACAAAACTTTTCACGTATGTGTATCCTCAATTAAAACAAAATTCATATTTTGGAAAAAACATAAAAAAACTTACAAATTATAAACCTGAAACTTGGCGCTATAGAATAGGTAATTGGAGATTTTTCTATGAGATTGATGATGAAAAAAAGATGGTTTACCTGATCGCCGCTGATAACTGCCAAAGAGCGTATTAAATGAAAAAATGGACGGAAAAATAGAGACAGTCCCTATTTTTTCCGAAATGACGTTACGGAAGGTATGGCTAAACCCAAGATAGTAGCGATAGATGACGAGGTTGAGTTTATAGGGATGCTGAAGGATTACTTCGAGCCGCGGGGGTATGGTATCGAGGTAGCCGTGCGCGGGGCAAAGGGCATCGAGATTGTGAAAGAAAAGCATCCCGATGTCGTTCTGATAGATTTGAAGATGCCGGGGATAGACGGCGACGAGGTCTTGAGACTTTTGAAGTCGATGGATCCGGCGCCTAAGGTTATATTCGTGACCGCTTACGATGACGGAGGGAAGACGAAGGCGCGGCTTTTGAAGATGGGCGCTTATGCCTATTTTGATAAGCCGATATCGTCATTGAAAGATTTGGAGGACGTGGTTAATAAAGCAGCCAAACGGTAGCATAAGACGGGAGTTGATTATGCGAAAGTTATTGGTTGTGGACGATGAGGCGGATGTATGTGATTTTGTAAAGAATTTCTTCGAGGAAAGGGGCTACGCTGTTTTGACAGCGCTGAACGGCGAAGACGCCCTCGCAATCGTTAAAGATGAAAAACCAAACCTCACGCTGCTTGACATTAAAATGAAAGGAATGGATGGGATCGCTTTATTAAAACATATCCGCGATATAGATAAAAATATAAAGGTAGTAATGGTTACGGCATTGAACGAGCAAGATAAGATGGATGAGGCATACAGGTTGGGCGCGGTCGATTATATCACGAAGCCGCTCGTATTGGAGCATCTGGAAGAGACGGTCGAGCGGCATCTTAAGATAGCCCTTAAGTGATATAAATTACCGAGGGTCGATAATG
The DNA here is from genome assembly GCA_001804165.1 of Omnitrophica bacterium RIFCSPLOWO2_01_FULL_45_10. GTDB lineage: Bacteria > Omnitrophota > Gorgyraeia > 2-01-FULL-45-10 > 2-01-FULL-45-10 > 2-01-FULL-45-10-A. The sequence continues at coordinate 8,438 of MHFL01000012.1, forward strand.
TCACCGCACAAGAAGGCGCCGACGTGGAGTAAGCTGCAAAGTTGGTTTGTCGAAAAATTGACATCCCAGGAAGGAGGGATATCGCCGTTGGAAGAAAATCAGAAGCCGCAAGCCCAGCCAGTTACAGGGAGGCCTAAAATGGGGGTAACCGACTATCAGACGTTCCTCGAGAACGCGTCGAGGACGATGATAAGGTTCAAAAAGCCGGAGCATCTCATCAAGATGATTGTCCGCACCATCGATGAGCAGCTGAAGGTTACTCACACGGCGGTTCTATTATATAAAGAATCGAAGAACGCCTATATGCTGATAGATTCAAAAGGCGCGGAGGGCGTGAAGATCCCCATCGGTTTTGTCCGGCTTACGCTCGACAACCCACTCATTGAGTCATTCACAGGGAAGGAGAGTTACCTCGTTTCTGAAACGGGCATACTCAATTACGAAGACGTGATAAGTTCTCTCAAAAATAGAGATATACTGGAGAGCCATCCCGCGCTTTATGACAAATTGATATTGATAAAAAAACAGATGGATTTGCTAAAGGCGCAATTGTGTGTTCCCTGTTATTTTAAACAGGACCTTTTGGGCATATTGGTGTTGGGCGAGAAGGTTTCAGGGGAAAGGTTCAATCGGGAGGAGATGGGCTTCTTCATGACGCTGGCGAACGACGCGGCCATGGCCATAGCGAACGCCCAACTTATCGAAAATCTCCAGCAGAAGATAGAGGAGATAAAGGACCTTTATTTAAGAGAGCACAGGGTATTTATTCACACGGCGATAGCGCTCGCCGCCGCCATAGACGCGCGCGACCCTTACACGCACGGCCACACCGAGCGGGTGACAAATTATTGTCTCGCGATAGCGAGAGAGCTTGAAGGCGTGCCGGAGATGGCTACTTATAAGAATTTCAAAGAGACGCTTCACATAGCCGCTCTCCTGCACGATATCGGCAAGATAGGCATCCCTGACCACATATTGAGGAAGCATAGTCCGCTCGTGCCGGAAGAATTTGAGGAGATAAAGAAACACTGCATAATAGGCGAGTCGATATTGCATCCGATTAAAGAATTGGGTGATGTGGCGAAAGAAGTCAGGAATCATCAGGAATGGTATGACGGTTCCGGTTATCCTGACGGATTGAGGGGGAATAAAATACCGCTGGTAGCGAGAATAATCTCGGTTGCCGACGCGTTCGACGCCATGACAACCGACAGACCTTACCGCAAATGTAAGAGCATAGAAGACGCTGTCCAGGAGATTAAGCGCAATTCAGGCACTCAGTTTGATCCTATTATAGTAAGCGCGTTCCTACTGGCCTATGAAAAAAGCTCCCTCCTGGTGAATAGTAAACAGAATCTGACTTGAGGTGGTATTATTTCTTGCAGGTACAATCGCTGGCGCGCTTACCGCATCCTGAACAAACGCCCTTTTCAACCGGCTTACCGCATTTTTTACACGGGGTACATCCGCAAGATTGACACATAGAAGCCTCCTTTGCCTATTTTAATTTTTCAATGGCTTTTACGACCTTGCCTGCTTTGAGGCATTTGACGCAGACGCGGATTCTTTTCGTGGCGCCGTTAACGAGGGCGCGGACGGTCTTTAAATTTGGAATGAAGCG
>MHFL01000012.1:10119-11431 GCA_001804165.1 Omnitrophica bacterium RIFCSPLOWO2_01_FULL_45_10
CGCCGCCCTTTTTCTTTGCCATACCGCGGCGCACAATTCTCCTTCCCGCGACAGGCCGTTTCCCGCAAATTTCACAAATTTTAGACATTTTTCATTGCTCCAAAGGAAATTTATGCTAACATAATAGCATAGCATATGCAAGAAAAAAATAATCTATTAAAGACTCCTGTCAGATATCTTAAAGGCGTAGGGCCGAAAAGGGGAGAACTATTGAAGCGTCTCGCCGTGGAAACGATCGAGGACATCTTATATTACCTTCCGGCGCGCTATGAGGACCGCTCAAAGTTCACGCCGATAAAGGATTTAAAGATTGGAGAATACCAGACGGTCCAGGGAGAGATAGCCACGCTGGGAGAACGACGGGCCAAGACGGGCATCAGCGTTTTTCAGATGGCGGTTACAGATAACACGGGGTTCGTTCACGCCGCATGGTTTAATCAGCCCTATTTAAGGGACTATTTCAAAAAAGGGGATAAGATCATCCTTTACGGCAAACTCGAGCGCTACGATAGACTGCAGATCGTTCAGCCGGAATATGAACTGCTGAACGAAGACGATGTCGACCTCATTCATATCGGAAGGATAGTTCCGATATACTCGTCGACGGCAGGATTAGCCCAGAAATATTTGAGGGCATTAGCTTATTCCGTCATCTCGAAATATTCGAGATCCTTATTTGAAACCCTTCCGACTTACATATTGGCGCGGCAGAAATTGGTTGACGTAAGATTCGCTGTTCGAAATATACACTTCCCTTCAAATTTTGGAAACCTGGAAAAGGCGTATAATAGGATCGTCTTCGAAGAATTTTTCGTGCTTCAACTCGCTCTTGCCGTAAAGAAGGGCCAGATGCGAGCCGAAGATAAGGGGTTAGGGCACAAGGTCGATGGCGGGTTATTAGCTTCTTTTAAGGCACGATTGCCGTTCGAATTAACCGAAGGACAGAAGAAGGCGATTTCAGATATTGAGCACGACATGTCGTCGGATAAGATGATGAACCGGCTATTGGAAGGCGATGTCGGAAGCGGAAAGACAATCGTAGCCGCTTATACCCTGGTTCTCACGGTACAAAATGGATTTCAAGGATGCCTGATGGCTCCTACAGAGGTATTGGCGAGACAGCATTATTTAGTCTTGAGCGAACTGCTTATGCCATTAGGTATAAATATCGCTCTTCTCATTGGAGGCATTGAGCCGAAGGTAAGGGAGAGGATATATTCGGAGATTAAGGAAGGAAAGATCAATATCGTTGTGGGAACGCACGCTGTCATAGAAGAGGCGGTAGAGTTTAAAAGGCTGGGCCTGGCAGTAA